>CAYZOC010000007.1:0-29146 GCA_964480275.1 uncultured Staphylococcaceae bacterium
CTTAAGGTTAGTTTTGACTTTCTTTATCATATCTAAAAACAATTATAGCTTAAATAAATAGATTAATGAATACGCAAATTGTCGTGTTTAGAATTATGTGTCTAAATAAATAATTTGTCGATATCTTCGTAATAATAAAAAAAGGCCTAATACTTTTTGTAATAGACCTCTATCTTTATAATGGTGCCGACGACAGGAATCGAACCTGCAACCTACTGATTACGATTCAGTTGCTCTGCCAGATTGAGCCACGTCGGCTTGTGTAGTCGCTTTGACCTGAGTTATTTTACCATAAATGATAATAAAAGTAAGTAGGATAAACAACTTTTCTCCTTTGTTTAAGGTTATCATTCTGCTTTTTATTATGATATATTATTAATAGTAGAAACGAGGCTTTAATGAGTAAATTTAAGAGTAATTCCATAATATTATCCATCCTATTAGTGACTATGAGTCTAGGACTTTCACCTAAAAAAGATGAAATTAATCTAAGTGCCCTTAGCCCAATGCCCACTAGTATAAATACTTCTAGTCTTGATCGTGTTGGCAAGGAGACCTATTACCAAAGTGTCGAAGATAAAAAAGGTGATGATCTATTAGCGGCACTCTATCAAGTGATCAAAGATCATAACGAATATGATTATGATAACAATACACACCGCTTTATTTATAAGATAATTGATCGTAATTGGCAGTTAAGTCCTCTTACTAGTCAAGAATTACAAAACTTTGATTATACCAATGACAATCCCTATATTCGAAAACTTTATGCAGACTATAACGATGATATAGCACGGGCTGATCGTTTTAAAAATGATGGGGCAAGTCGAGTAAGTTTTGACAAGGAACATATTTGGGCTCAATCACTTGGTGGCTTTGGTCGTGATGGTGGCGCCGGCAGTGACTTTCATAGCCTCCTTCCTAGTGATGTTCGTGGCAATCAACATGCCCATAGTAATTATAACTTTGCCTCTCCTACGAGTGGAATTAGTGAATATGATAATGATAAAGGCACCTATGTAGGAAGAAATGGTTATATTGCTGGTAGTGATCAAAAAGTGTTTGAACCACTCGATCAATATAAGGGTGATGTTGCCCGCGCAATGTTTTACATGGTGGCCCGCTACTATGAATATATCGATGTACTGCATCCGAAATTATCATTAGTTGATGGATCTCCTGCGGCGATGGTTGCTAGTAGTCAACTACCTGGCTTAGCCGGAGACTTAGAAACGCTATTAGCGTGGCATCAACTTGATCCAGTTGATAGTTATGAGATAAAACGTAATAATCTAATCTACTTCAATTATCAAGAAAATCGTAATCCCTTTATTGATTATCCCGAGTGGGCCGAAATTGCCCTCAGCACTAGTTATAGTGGGGACGGAGTAAGTTTTGATAATAGCCCTCCAACAAGTGAAGAACCTCAGACCCCCGTTAAGACTCTAAGTCGAATTGATGTAACAATCATCGAAAATCAAAATTTTCTCTTTTTGACAGCGCTAGATCACGCTAGTTTTGTAGTTGAAGCAATATATAGCGATAATACTCGTGTTACTATTAGTAATTTTTCATTAGCGCTTGAAGATTCGACTCAACTTTTACTTACAAAACTAGGGTCAAATAATGTAGTTATCACCTATAGTGAAGGGGGAATCACCCGCAGTGTCACGCTAGAAATTGATGTTATTCTCACGACTACCCACTATCTGGTAGGTGGTGGAATAGCGATTATTTTACTAGTTGGACTTATTAGTTTTTCACTCGTATATCAACGTAATAAAAAACTCAGAAAAAGCGGCAAAAAGCTTATAAAACATATAAAAAAGACAAGCAAGAAGATAAAAAAATAATTAAGGCAATAAAGGGGAAAATAACTCCCCTTTTTTTATATCGTTATGCTTATTAATCTTGACTAAATATATATACTTGCTAGACTAAATGTAACTCCAAATCCACAAGAGTGGGGGACCCATTAACTTTTGGGGTGAATCGTATTAACGTAAGGATACTTAATGTCCTGAACCCGGCAGCTAACCTCATCGGAGTAATTAAGCGTATAAACATTTATGCGTTTTTTTATTGCCATAAGGAGGGTCAAGAATGGATATTTATTTACTTATATTAAAAATTTCAGCAGTTTTAACAGTCGGCTTCATTGGCGCGTTAATGGCCAAGAAGCTCAAACTGCCTAATGTTTCCGGTTACTTAGTACTCGGATTAATATTAGGTCCAAGTCTTGGTATGATTTTTAAAGATTTTGGGGGAGTAATTACGAGTAATGATAGTGCTCAACTCGAGTTTATTAGTGAATTTGCTCTTGCGTTCATCGCTTTTGCCATTGGTAGTGAATTTGCCCTAAAAAACGTTAATAAAATCGGAAAAAGTATCTTTACGCTCACAAGTTTTGAAGTATTAGGGGCGGTTTTAGTTGTCTTTCTAGCCCTACTTTTTCTTCCAAAGCCAGGGTCAATACAAGGAGGGTACAACCCATTTTCACCTGAAAACTTTGCATTTGGAATGATTCTTGCTTCGATGTCAGCGGCGACGGCCCCTGCAGCAACAATCATGGTTATGCGTCAGTATCGTGCTTATGGGCCCGTAACGAAGGCCATCCTCCCTATTACCGCGCTTGATGATATATTTGGCATCATCGTCTTTGGCTTTTTTATCTCAATCGCCCAAATCCTTGTACCGCAAGCAATCAATCAACCAATATGGTTAATGTTTTTAAAACCATTCATTGAAGTAATAGGAAGTGTTTTGATTGGTCTCTTAATTGGCCTTATCGTCGCTAAGCTTGCGAATAAATTTGATAGTAACCGCGATGACATTCAAGTTATCGCCCTAATCTCAATATTATTTACCATCGCCCTTACAAGTGTTGTCAACTTCTTTCTTCATGATTATGGAATTGGTTTTTCGCAGCTTTTGATCAACATCACCGTTGGTTCAGTGATTGCCAATCTAGTAAAGCGACCGGAAAGAACTTATAATGCACTAAATGATTTATCGACACCTTTCTATATCATCTTTTTCACACTCGCTGGTGCAAGTCTAGACTTATCAATCTTGGGAGCTGATCCCCTTGTGCTTTGGATAGCACTAGTGTATATTCTTGCCCGTGGTAGTGGTAAAATATTAGGGATATATATTGGTGCTCGAATTACAAAAGCCCCACCAACTGTGCGAAAATACTTAGGTATCGCCCTCTTGCCGCAAGGTGGCGTCTCAATTGGTCTACTTGTAATTGTAGGCGTGAGCATGAAAAGTTTTTATCCCGTGATTGCGACTATTATCATGCTATCAATTCTAGTTTATGAAACATTTGGTCCCGTGTTTGCAAAAATTTCCTTACAAAAGTCAGGCGAAATGTATGGACAGGACCGTTTAGAACAACTATCAAGTGTCGAAACACTTGAAGTAAAGGAGAAACAATAATGGAAGTATTATTTATCGTCTTAAATGACCTGTCGTATCTAGAAGCAATTCTCAACCGTTTTATTGAACTTAAAGTTCGTGGTGCAACAATTATCGACTCCGTAGGAATGGCGCGAGCCATCATGGATCAAGAAGGTATGAACTTCTATGGTAGTGGTCCTTTCGCCCGCTCGCTTGATAGTGATCAAACAAATTCCAAAACAATCTTCACTGTTATTCCTGAAGGACAAGATTCAAAAATAGTCGTCGAGGAAGTAAAAAAGATTGTTGGCTCTAGTAAAAGAAATGTGATTGGTTTTATGTTTACAGTTCCAGTTAGTGGAATTTATCCGATGAAACCCGTACGTAAAGACTAGATTAGATAGCTTTAACTCTTGTTAAAAAGTACAGGTATTTAAGCGCATTAATCAAAACAATTACAATGCGCAAGATTAAGTTATCGATGAGGATAAAACTTGTTAGCATCACAACATCAACAAAGATTAAAAGAGACCACATGTCTCTTTTTTTCATCGTATGGCTATTAGCAAAATCAGCAATATGGTTTTTGTATAACTTTGTATTAGTAAACCATTGGTGAAAACGGCTTGAACTTTTGGCAAATAAAAAGGTAGTTAATAATAAAAATGGTGTTGTCGGCAGTACAGGTAAAAAGATACCAACCACACCTAGTAAAAGACTAAATAATGCAATAACAATAAGTAGGAGTTTAATCATTTACTAACTAGGCGTTTTTCGCCCACTAATGCTTTAATTGGTTGAATGTTTTGTGTGATTTCTAGCACTCCTAAATAGCCACCATCATTTGCTCTTACGGCAAAGTAGCGGATGTAGACAAAAGTCCCATGTAAATCAATCCAAAAATCTTCATGATCTTTTGCCCCACTTCGAAATGATTCAATTATATCCTCAACTACGTGAACAGATTGTGGAGGATGGCACATCGAAACATGGCGACCAATAATGGTCTTTGGTCGAGCAAAAATCCGCTCCTTCCCTTGGGTGAAATATTTAACATGCCCTTCTGCATCAACAAAGGTTAAGTCAAACGGAAGAGTATTAAGCATCGCATTGAGTTGTTCGACCGATAAAGCGCCAGCATCAAAAACAACTTCGCCATCCATCTTGGTCTTATCCGCTTCAGTTACGATTTCTTGGTCAACTTTTTTCCACGAATGTTGTGGTTTTGCAAGGAAATAACCTAGTTCAGGCGTCGCACTATCGATGCTAATCCAGTTGTAAAAAGTAAGGTTTTCTTTTAAAAGTGGCAGTAAAATATTGTTTTCCTTCATGATCATATCCTCAACACGCTTAACTACTCTACTAGCTTTTTGCTGGATGTCAGCCTGTTCACTATTTGCGTCATTTAAAAGCGCAATCACTTGTTTGATATCACGACGAATCTCATCATCTACACCCCACATAACTTTAGGAGGGGCCGTAATACCTTTTTTTTCTAAATGAGGAAAAAATAAATATTCTTTGCGCGCATAATGCTTATCAATTTCCTTGAGGCGGTCAAAACCAACGCGCAGCATTAAAAGTGCGGTCTTACCGTTTTCTAATAGATATGGATTTATTTCATCTTTCAATAGTTGCTCTAGTGCCTTATTTTCTTCAAGGAATACTTGAACTGGATGGCCTGGTGTCGATGAATAATCATGAATTTTATGAATGTCAGAAATTGAACCATCAAAAACTGCCGCATGCACGTCACATAGTTTTTGAATTTCATCTACACCCATCCCATCTTTAATTAAACCTTGCTCAAGTTGGGAAATTTCTTCGGTCGAAATTTCACCAAAGTTATCTTTGAACTCTTGTTTGGCTGCTTCAAAGTCTTTACCAGCATGAAGACTCAAGATTAAATCTTTCAGCTTAGCCTGGCGATTATTAATAAGTTCACTCATATTTATTCCTCCGTGACGATAAACCCATTTTCTTTTAATGTGCTAACTACTAATTCTAAATCAATATTACGCATATTTGCACCCATTTTAAGATTCATAAATTTACCAACAGTAGCAAGCATCGTTGGCTTAACAATTTCCTTAAAGCCTAGGGCAAAAAGAATATCCTTGAGTTCCGGATAGTCTTTAATTAAACTAGCAACATTTGTATTTAGATTAATAAGTTTTTCCATATAATTTATCCATGCAAATTATAACAACTGTGACCGGTTGCCGCTATTAATGTGATAAAAAAACTAGTCGATTGACTAGTTCTCTTATCTTACATGTTTTAGATTAAGAAACTGGATGAGCCGTGGATCAGTAGTGGATTTTAGTTGACTTGGCAAACCATCAAAGCGAATGATTCCTTCATCAATAAAGACAACACGGCTTGCAACATTGAGGGCAAAGTCAATTTCGTGAGTGACGACGACCATTGTCATTCCTTCACTAGCAAGCGTTTTCATCACTTTTAGTACTTCCTCGACCATTTCTGGATCAAGCGCACTAGTTGGTTCATCAAATAGCATCACTTCTGGATTCATCGATAGGGCTCGTGCGATGGCAACACGCTGTTTTTGCCCACCAGATAGCTGGAAGGGTTTATATGGTGCTTTATCAAGAAGGCCAACCTTGGCTAAATTCTTATTAGCATTTAGTAGTGCTAGTTTCTTATCGATTTTTAAAACCTTGGTCTGGCCAATCACACAGTTATTGAGGACACTAAGATGGTTGAAAAGATTGAATGATTGGAACACCATCCCCATTTTAACCCGCAGTTGATCGACATTAGTGCTTTTCGCGGTGATATCAATTCCATCAATATAAATATGCCCGCCACTTGGTTGTTCAAGTAAATTCATACAGCGCAAAAGTGTTGATTTTCCACCCCCACTGCTACCAATAACCGCGACAACCTCACCACGATTAATCGCTAAATTAACACCTTTTAGTACGTGAGTGTTAGCAAATGATTTGGTAAGATTGTCAATTTTTATGAGCGTTTCCATCGAAGCCTTTTTCCTTGTCTTTCTTCATAGGGGAGATTTAAGCGCTTCTCAATCACCTTAAGAATTTGTGAGAATGTTAGTGTTAATGAAAGATATATCAGCGCAATGATAATATAAGATTCGACAAATAAATATGTTGCACTAGCAGCAATTGATGCGGCCATAAAAAGTTCAGAAACTGTAATAACATTTAAAACTGATGAGTCTTTAATGTTGATAATGAATTCATTACTTATTGTTGGAATCGAGTTTTTCAAGGCCTGAGGAAAGACAATAAACACCATTGTTTTAAAATTACTCATCCCTATAGAGCGACTGGCCTCAATCTGACCACTATCAATTCCATTGATACCTGCACGAATTATTTCCGCCATATATGCTGTCGTATTCAGTGAAATAATCACAAGTCCCGCGGATAAATATGTCCATGGAATACCAATACTTTTACCACCAAAGTAAATAATCAGCGCTTGCACCATCATTGGTGTTCCCCGAAATACTTCAATATAAGTTGTCGCTAGGAATTTAAGACTATTTTTCGCTAATTTTGTCACTTTACCATCATGATGAACAATTTTTATATTACGAATTAATGCCAGGCCCATTCCTAGAATGAGCCCAACAATAATCCCGGTAAATGCTAGTAAAAGTGTCGTTAAAACTCCTTGGAAGAAAAGGGGACCAAAGCGTTGAAGGAGAAGAAAAATTTTCTCCCACGTTGTCATTATGCAGTTGCCCTTTCAATCGCCGCATCCATCCAAGTTTGTCGTGTTGTATCTTCAAGTAAGGCTAAGGCATTATTAATATTATTTACTAGTTCTTCGTTGCCCTCATCAACGGCAACGGCAACCGAAAGTTCATTTTCATCAATACCCGTAAACCCAACATCAAAGGCAACAATAGCTAGTTGAGGATTGGCATTTACAATTGCTCGAGCAACAGGATATTCGGCGATTAGTGCATCAGCATCATCGCTAAGAACGGATAGGGCCGCTGTTGCAAAACTATCGGCGCCAGGAACGTGAACTACATCACTAATTTGATCGATTACACTATCTTGAATTGTATTACGTTGCGAAACAACACGGTAACCACTTAGGTCTTGAATCGATGTAATATCAAGCAGTTCGCCATCAGCTTTAACAACGGCAACAAGATCACTTACATAGTAGGCACTAGTGAAATCGAGTTGTTGATCACGATCACTTGTATAACTCATTCCGGCAATAATCGTGTTAATTTCCCCACTTTTCATCGCCGGAACTAGCGACTCCCAAGCAATTTTTTTGATTGTGACTGGGACGCCTAGTTGTTCACCTAAATAACGGGCCACTTGTACATCGTAACCATCGACAAATTGATTGGAAAGTCCATCAATTGGCAGTGTAAAATCATTACTGGCTACTGCCGTCCAGTTGAATGGGGCATAGTCTGCCTCGAGTCCAACAACGAGTCTTGAGTTATCAAAACTATTGCCGGCGCAACTTGTAGTTAGGATACTTAATAAGCCTAATCCTAACAAATACTTGTTCTTGTTCATATATTTACCTCCTTTGAACAAAAAAAGATTGCACCGCTATGATGCAATCTCTCAGGGTAAATATACGTGTGAGCGATCAACACCGATAGCGCCACTACACCTGTTCAGGTGTAGGAGTCTATAGAGGTATTCCCTCATAGACCAATCACCCCTAATGCCTTAAGAGTGTTTCGGCGGTATTGCTCCTCCCTACCTTCTTAGGATGCCTCCTCAGGTAAGTACTAGTCGCTACCGCGCCTCTATCAATATTTAATTGACTTTATTATGTTAACACTAAATTAATGTGTGTCAATAAAAAATATTTTAATTTTTTGTTCGCTTTTTGAAAAGGAGATAAAGAGCAAACGTAAAAAGACTGTTGATCAATACACCAATCACAAAATACCAGGTCGAACTTAAAAGTGCAGTGCCATTCATAAAGCTCAAGGTGACGATTCTAGCTGGCCAAAATAGGGGGATTACTCCTAGAAATAGTTCTGTCCAGTCAGTAATAAATATACTTGCAATTGGCGCGAGAATCAAAATTCCTGTTGCCTTCATTATGACAAAACCCTCAACCTTATTGCGACTAAAGGCATTGATTAAAAGTGTCACTAATGGCGCAGTAATTGCGGCTAATATAGCAATTAAAAATTTATCCAAAATGCTAATTTCCACGTAATTATTTATAAATAGTGTCGCTAGCGTTGCGACGAGGGCAAAAAGATAACTAATCGCTAACTTGATTGTGATATATGTACTCAGCCGTAGTGGTGTAATCTTGAGACTAGCAAATACTTGGTCATCACGATCATCAAGAAGACTAAAAGCACTAAGGGCGCCAAAAACAAATGGTGTTAATAAAATAAATACAAGGCTAACAATATTTGCAGCCAAGGCCCCAGCATTATCATTTAAATATGGTAAAAGCCAAAGTGAAAGTAAAATCATTAAGAGGGGATAGACGAGGAAAAATATGTACATTTTGTCCCGGAATATACGTTTTATTTCATCAAGAATAATTCGTTTAATCATCGCTATACCCCACTTTGTCTGACAGTATTTGTTTTATATTTTGGCACGACTATAAGCGTATAGATTAATAGACCAATCACTAGAAGGGAAAGTAGCGACAGTAGCGATTGAAGTTCAAGTTCTCCACCAATAGAAAGAGCTAAAAGGTTAATGCTTGCTTGACTAGGAGATAGTAAGAGCAGGTAAGTAAATACGTCGCCGGTAAAGAAAATATTAAATTCACGAATAACAGTCGGGACCATAAAAAGAAGACTATAGGCCATAACTAACATTAACATTGAAGTAAAATCCTTACTCAAGTAGGAGAAAATAAAACCAATTAATGAATGGACAAAACTAGCAACAAATAGTGTGACTACTAGGTAAACAAAATTGATTTCAACGCCACGCACAAAGTAAAATATTAGTGCCAAAACCACTGAAGATAACACCATGTGAATCGTATTCACAATTGCCTTACTTAAAACATGGGCGTGGTGAGAAAGCGGAGTAACTAAAAGAGTGACATTTGTTTGCTCACTCTTTTCAAAAAATAGTGAAGCCCCCACATAAAGAGCACTCATCATCGTCACATCAAACATCAAAATCATTGGCAGTAGTTGATTGAGTAAACCATGATCTTCAATAAAAAATAAGAGTAAAAACCACATTAATGTCACAACAACATTAACGGTTATTACGTTATATTTTTTAAGGCGCAAAAGTTCACCTTTAATGAGAAAGATAAACTTATTCATGATTGAGCCCTACGCCCGTCAATTCAATAAATATTTCTTCTAAAGTTGTCTCCCCACTATGAATCGCCGCGACTTCTTTTTCTTTTAATAATGTTTGAAATTCAGCGTTATTGGCGATGTCATCAAGAGGGAACTCTTTGGCCACAAGCTTTTTATTCTCATAGTACTCAAGTTTTACCACACGCCGACCATGTTTGATTTTTAAATTGCGCGGACTATCAATCAGTTTGAGCACACCATCAACAATAAAGGCGACTCGATCACACAACTGATCAATATCACTCATGATATGACTAGTAATAAATACTGTTCCGCCATTTTTCTTATATTCAAGAATGAGATTTTTCAAAATCATCGCATTCCGGGGATCAAGACCATTAGTCGGTTCGTCAAGAAAGAGCATTTCTGGTCGATTTAACATTGCGCGGACAAAATTTAAGCGTACCTTCATCCCCTTAGAAAATTCACCAACCATCTTGTTACGGTCCTCATAAAGACCAACATCCTTAAGCAACCGCTCAATATCATCTTTGGTCTTGTAAAGGCGGGCGAAAAAGTTCAAGTTTTCTAACGCTGTAAGTTTGGAAAAGTGAATTGGCATTTCAAAAGAGACACCAATTTTTTCATAAAAGTCTTGGCCACTATCTTTGAGATTAACGCCATTATAAAAAATATCTCCACTATAGCCATCTAAAAGTTTAATTAAGATTTTTTGTGTTGTGCTCTTGCCGGCCCCAGAAGGTCCGAGAAAACCAAAAACTTCACCTTTCTTGATTTCAAAACTAATATCTTTTATTGTCTTTGTCTTACTCTTTGGATACGTGTAGGAAAGATTTGCGACCTTAAACATATTGACCCCCTATTTAAAGATAAATATTACACCATCATTGCCATAATCTTTATCAATTTTAACTATTGATTCATATTTAATTTTATCGTGATAATAACTTGAATTTTCTTTTAATATTGTCGTCTTAACTTCACCAGGAAAGTATCCGCTTATTAGCCCTTCCTTCTTCATCGCTCTTAGCGAACTTAGGGCTTTTACCTTTGATTGTGAGCGTCCACTAGTACTGCCATAGCCAGTCACAATCACAAACGAAGATTTTTCTAGTCTTGCAATTTCTCGTAACTTTTTGCCGATAAGATGTGGGAAAATTTCACCATTAAAAATATTATAACGTTTCATTAACCCGCCTTTTATTCATATTCATTAGTGGGATCTCATCGCGTTGAAGTGCAACTAGCATGATTTCTGCACTACTAATATTAGTCGCTAGTGGTGTCGAGGTAACATCGCATAGACGTAATAGTGCACTAACATCTGGTTCATGTGGTTGGGCGGTCAAGGGATCGCGTAGAAATACAACAAGATCGAGGGCATTATTAGCGATCATTGAACCGATTTCCTGGTCACCACCTAAGGGACCACTTTTTTTTAGTTGAACTTTAAGTCCTGTCGCTTTGGCGACCAATCCACCAGTAGTTCCCGTGGCGAAAAGATCATGCTTGGCTAAGATGTCTTTATATTTGACCGCTAAAGAAATCATTTCTGGTTTCTTCTTATCATGGGCGATTAAGGCAACACGCATAAGATTACCTCCTAAACTAACATTTAAATTATAGCAAATAAGCAGTTGTTTTTAGCGACTTTCTTGTGAATAATCTTTCGCTAAATAATTTAACAAAGAAAATGTTATGATTATTAATATCAATTGAGGTACTCTATGAAACAAACCAAAACAGTTAATAGTCGCCACCTTGCTACATTTTATTCTTATTTAGGGTGGACGGTAGTAGAGGAAACAGCTAGTGATGGGGGCGAAACTTTCTATAATCTTAGTGTCGATATCAAAAAAGATAATGTTGAACAATTTATGCTCAATCAAAATAAAGCCGAAGCGATACTTAAAAAAATGAACTATTTTTCGCGACCATTTTCTAGTTATTGGTTTAATAACATTCTTTTAACTCTACTTACAGTTGTTGTTTTCTATCTTGTCGCGCTTCGTCATGACTTTTTTACGGTTAGTGAATTTACATGGCCCTTTATTGCTGAACTATTAGGCTGGACAGCCGCTCTATACTTGGGCCTTTATTTATTATTTTTTCTTGTTAAATTTATCTATCATCGGCTTCAAACAAAAAAGATCCTAAAATTAGGATCATCCAACTTAAGTTTTATCAACTAATTCACTTTTTTATATTGATTTCATCATCATACTGTTTGAGAAAAGCAACCATAAACTCGTGCCTATTTTCGGCAATCTTTTTTGATTGTTCAAGGTTGAGTAAATCCTTTAGTTTCAAAAGTTTATCATCAAAATGGCGGAGCGTTACATCCGCTTCTTCCCCATCAATCTTACGATTTTTACTGCCACCATAAGCAAAGGCTCGGGCAATCCCAACCGCACCAATTGCATCAAGACGATCAGCATCTTGAGCAATTTTACCTTCAATCATTTCTTGGCGGATGCCAATTTTAGTTGAGCTATATGAAAGGCGGTCAATCATATCTTTAATCATCACTTGGTAATATAAAACTACACCGTTTTCTTGGAAAAAGTTATCAACAATTTTTGCATCTTGGCGCGTAATCTTTGGGTCATCTAAGTCATGGAGTAGACAGACCATTTCTAAAAGAAATAGATTAACTTCTTCTTCAACTAGACTTGCGATGTGTAAAGCCAACTTTACAACGCGAAAAATGTGCTGGCTATCGTGACCACTGCTATCGTGCCCTAACCGTTGTTCGACTAGGATGCGTGCTTTTGCTAGTAGTTGTTCTTGTTCATATTTTTCCATATTAAATCTTCCTTATGCGATACGTAGTTAAGTCAACCCGATAGTTAATAACAATAACACCCTCTTGTTCTAAAAGTTCTTTTTGTCCCTCTTTGCCGTTAAAACCAAAGTTAGTGGCTAATCTACCACTAGAAGATACAATACGGTGACAGGGAATCGTCAGCATCTGTGGGTTATGATGTAAGGCATTGCCAACAGCGCGATAGGCATGAGGACGACCAATGAGTTTGGCAATATCTAAATACGTCGCTACATGGCCTTGAGGGACCTTTTTTGTCGCTTCATAAACTTCAAAAGCAAACTTAGTAAGAGATTTAGCCATCACTATTTCCTAAACATTATCTTTTCTTGATTAAACATCAGCGTCAGTAATAAAATCCCAAGTCCGGTGACAAATAGATTTGAGGCGATAGTAAGACTTAAATTTAGCATATTAACTTCAAGACTAAAAATTGAAAGTAGTGAGTTAACGGAATTATACACCGGGATCAAATAGAGGATAGCATTAGTCGATGCACTACCCATCAGCGTCGAAACACCTACAAGCATGACAATAATCATCAATGGCATTGATAGTCCTGTCGCCTCTTTGATTGACTTAGCATAAGTCGAAATCAGTGAAATCAGGACAATAAATATTAGGACTGTCGAAACGATTACAAGTAAAAGCATGATATAAGTGCCAACATTATACATCGAAAAATCAAAGTTAGCATTGCCACCGGCAAGTTTTGGAAGTGAGAGCATAAGGCCAAGAAAACTTGAGGCCGCACTTGCTAGTGCAGTAATACTGAGGGCAATAATTTTACCAAGGGCAATATGACTTCGTTTAACGGGGGTAATTAAAAGATTAGCAATTGTTCCCCGCTCTTTTTCGCCGGCAATACTTTCAGGGGCTACCGCAATTGCCCCACTAAATAGAAAGGTAATAAGGAGAAATGGAATGAGACCGGTAACAATCATCATACTGGCATCTTGCTCACTTGCCTGATCTTGTGGGCTAATAGTTAGGGCTTGGTTGGCATGAAGATATTCAGATATAACACTACGATAGGTGCCCCAAATCGCACTACTTGTCGGCGAAGTTGAGTTATAATATGCCGTAATATTTGTTGGGTTACCAGCTTGATAGTTAGCAATAAAATCAGCAGGAAAAACTAAGTATAAATCTAACTCTTTTGCCTCAATCATCTCGATAGCGTCAACTGCACTCAAGTCCGCGAGATATTCAAGGCTATAAAGTTCACCAACGATACTAGAAAACTCGCTTGGCTCATTGTCAATTTTCACTAAATAAACTTGATCTTCACTTTGACCAAGATTATTTTGCATCACATCCCCCATAACCGTATAAAGAAGATAAATCATTACGCCGGGTAGTAAAAGCGAAACTAACATCCGTCGATCAGTAAAAAATCTCCGTAATTCTTTTTTGATTATTGTCCATAAATTATTCATACTTTTCACCTCTGACACTCGTATATAATGCAAAAAAGCGTTGTTCTAAACTGTTAGGTTCCTTAAACTCATCCATGCTCGCTTCCAAGACCATTTTGCCATCAATAATAATCCCAACATGATCACAAATTCTTTCGACTAGGGAAAAAATGTGGGTTGAAAGGATGATGGTTTTGCCTTGATTACGTAAGTCTAAAAGAAAATCAATAACAGTTTTAGCCGTAATAACATCAAGCCCATTGGTTGGTTCATCAAAGATAATAATTTTCGGATCATGGACAAGCGAGATAACAAGCGAAACCTTTTGCTTCATTCCTGTCGAAAGGTCACTAACTTTGACTTCCCGAAACTCATCGATGCCAAACTTTGCAAACATTTCCGCTTTGCGAGTTTTAGCAACATCTTCTTTGACACCATGAAGGCGTGAAAAATAATCAAAAAGATAGTTAGGGGTGAAAAAATCATCAAGTTTTAGTTCACTAGTTAAAAAGCCAATTTTACTGCGGACCCGTTCTGGTTGCCTGGTAATGGAAATACCATCAACAAGCGCATCACCCTCATCTTGTTTTATTAGTGTTGAAATAATTCTTAAAGTCGTGGTCTTTCCCGCTCCATTAGGACCAAGTAAACCATAAATTTCCCCACGATATGCCTTAAAAGAAAGATCATCAACGGCAACACGAAGACGATTATTACTTTTTTCGATTTTTTGTTGCTTACGCGAAAGTGTAAAAGTCTTCCGTAAGTTTTTTACTTCTAATATTACTTCCATATGGCTCTCCTATACGTGGTATTTTACCACTAATTTGTCTTGAAAAAAACAAAAAAGGGATTTTATCAATCCCGATAATTTAACAATTAATTACGCCTCAACTTGAAATTCAAGCGTGAGATTTTTTATCCATGTCCCACGTTTTATCAAAACTAGACCAATGCCACACTTGATAATATCAACTGCCTGGACCGCAACATAAATCCATACAAGTGGAAGACTTGTAAATCTAGCAAGAATCCACGCTAGTGGAACGACAATTCCCCACATTGTTCCGCTATCAAGAAGAAATGTTAAAAGTGATTTCCCGCCCGCTCTAAGTGTCATATAAACTCCGGTTGAAAGTGAGAAGGCCCAAAGGAAAGAAGCATAGACCGTAATGAGTTGGGTTGCTAGTGCTTTTTGTTCGAGACTTACTTCAACAAATAAGTAAGGGATAAGGGGGGAGAAGGCCGCCATTATAAGACCAAAAGCTAGTGAAACAACAACACCAAGGACATAAAGTTTATATACATTTTCGCGGGCTTCGTGGATTTTATTAGCGCCCAAGGAGTTTCCAACCATCACAGAGATGCCAACACTTAAACCCAAAAACACAATCATGAAAATGTTTCCCATTGTTGAAACAATACTCAATGCCGACAATACATTTGAGCGCTGAGCATAAGCAAGAGAAATTAAAACCATACCACCCGCCCAGAGAATTTCATTGCCTAAAAGTGGCAGTGATTTTCTGGTAATCATTCTAACCAAGTGAGGTTCAATTTTAAATCCTTTAACGATTTTACTCATGTTTAAGAATCGACGTTTTTCGGCAATAATGAGCAGGGTAACCATCTCAACGGTTCGGGCAATAAACGTCGCTAATGCGGCCCCAAAAACACCGAGCCCTAACGGGAAAATGAAAATATAGTTGAGGGTAATATTAATAACAACGGCAACACTAGAAGCAATCATTGGTTCAACCGTTTTGCCTGTCTCACGTAGCGAAGTCGAATATGAAGCGGTAAATACATAAGGGATAAAACCTAAAAGTATCAACGGCATGTATTCTTTTGCTAGTGAAAGAATTTGTTGGGGATTATCATTGTTTCGTGAATAAAATTCAATGACATAATGGCCAAATAAAAATGCTATGGGCAGGGCAATGATCAAAAAAACAATTCCAGCGACTAATTTATAACGATGAGTTTGGATTAGGCGATCATTATCTTTTGAACCGAAAAATTGTTGGATAAAAATTCCTGAACCAGCAATTATTCCCCCAATCACCACGAACATAAAAAATGAAAGTTGATTGACAGCATAAACACTAGATACAGCCTCATTAGAAATACCTGAGACCATCATCGTATCCACTAGTGAGACAAAAAATGTAATCAACTGTTGAATCATTACAGGAAAGGCAACGCTTAGAAAAGTTGTGAGAAATTTTTTGTCTTTAAAAACTTTAAACATATGCCCTCCTTATCTATATATAGATAATGATAATTAATATCTAAAGTAATATAAACTTATTGCCCGTAAAAAGCAATCAAATCACCAATATAATAAGTTTATTTAGTAAACACGACAATAAGACCGACATATTTAAAACACGCAAATCAATTTTTTAATGTGATCTATATAATTTAACTATTTTATTTTACGTAAAAGTCTTAAGCCATTAAGTAAAACTAACACCGTACTACCTTCATGAACAAAAACCGCCCATGTCATTTGGATGAGACCAAAAATATTTATAATCATTAGTAATACAACAACCGCCATTGCAAAAATAATATTTTGCCAGACAACTCTACGTAATTTTTTGGCAACCTTATGTGTGTAGATGATTTTATTTAAATCATTTTTCATTAATACAACATCACTAACATCGATGGCAATATCAGTTCCCTCACCCATCGCAATGCCAATATCGGCAGTTACGAGGGCAGGAGCGTCATTTACACCATCACCAATCATAGCGACTGTTTGATACTCATCTTTTAATTGCTTGATAATCGCCGCCTTTTGATCTGGAAGAACATCAGCCTTAACTTCATCAATCAAAAGACTCTTGCCAATCGCTTGCCCAGTTTTTTGACTATCACCGGTAATCAACATAGTATGGATTTTTTCGCTTTTAAAATACTCAATCGCCGGCCGTGCACATGGTTTTTCTTGATCTAACACTGCAATTACAGTCTTAACGTCCTCGCCATGGGCAAAATACATGATCGTCTTCCCATCTTGCTCAAGATCACTAGACTTTTGTAAAATATCCTCACTTACTTGACTGAAAGCACTAGGTTTACCAATTCGATATTCCTCACCCTTATAATTACAATTTAGACCAACACCCAAAGTGTTAGTGGCCACTAAATCTAATTGTGTACTAGTCGCTAAAAACTCTACTATTGCCTTCGCTAGCGGATGATTAGATTGTAATTCCATGCTATAAATTATATTTTGATAGGCGCTTACCGCTTGTTCTTCAATGTTTTTACTAAAGTAAACATCAGTAACACTAGGTTGGCCCATCGTCAGTGTTCCAGTTTTATCAAACGCTATCGCCCGAATATCATTAAAATTAGATAAATATGCACCACCTTTAAAAAGGACTCCGCGTTTAGCTAAATTTGAAATAGCCGCTAAAGAAGCGGGAATATCACTAACAGCAAGGGCGCAAGGTGAAGCACCAATGAGAAAAACCATTGTCCGATAAAAACTTAGGGTAGATCCCCAGAGAAAAACATAGTTACCAAGAAGATAAAATAATGGCGCCACAAGCAAGACAATACTCACATAAATTGGTTCAAGCTTTTTGATAAAAGCGGCAGTTTTAGAAATATTAGTTTGTGCCTCTTTAACGAGTTCAAGTATTTTTGCAAATACGGTATCGCTTGTTGCTTTTGTCACTTCCATTACAAAAGTTCCATCGCCATTAATCGTCGAACCATATACCTCATCACCAATAGTTTTGTCTACTGGTATACTCTCCCCCGTAATTGATGATTCATCAATCGTTGTGCTACCACTAATAATTTCTCCATCAGTTGCAACTTGGTCACCATTTAACACTTTCAGGTGGTCACCAATATTTATTTCACTGGTTTCAATTATTTCAAGGCTGCCATCTTGTTTAATTCTTCGCGCCTTTGTCGGATTAAGTTTAATAAGACTTGAAATCTCTTTTTTACTTTTACTTTCAGCATACTCTTCAAGAAAATGAGCACCGGCAAAAATTAGAATCAATAGTGCTGCTTCACTATATTCCTTGATAATAATCGCACCAATCGCACCAAGAGCCATTAAAAGGTGAATATTAGGATAAAATCCTCGCCGGCGGATTGATACTTTGACCGTATCGACCATTCCTTCCATGATGACCAAGTAGCCGGCCAAAATAGTGGCAATAATGTTAAAAATTGCGGCAAGATTTTGTTTGAGAAAAAAAGCGCTGATGTATAAAACAAGTCCAACAAAAAAAAGCAAAGCGCCAACTAAAAAATTAATACGATGATAGTCATGAGTTTTGTTAGCCATAAATTACCTCACTGTTATAATAAAAAGTATAGCAAAATTAAAAAAAAAAAGTAGAACTTTCCCAAAAAATTGTCATTTTAACCATTTAGTTTTTTAAGAAAGATTAGGGCTTTATCTTCTTCGAGGGGACGGGAAAAATAAAATCCTTGCCCTAAATCACAATCGTATGATTTTAAGTAGCTAGCTTGGATTTCATTTTCAATTCCTTCGGCCACAACAAGATAGTTGAGTTTGTGACCAAGCGAGACGATATCTTTGGTAATTGCGATATCTTCAGGAATTAATTCAAGACCATTAATAAACGCCCGGTCAATTTTTATTCCCTTTGTATTAAGCGCAAGGACACGGTGAAGACTAGAATATCCAGTCCCAAAGTCATCGATAGTTACGCGGATTCCCTTCTCCATAATTTCACCAAGAATGCGGTTAACTAACTGATAGTTATTTGTAAAAATCGACTCGGTAATTTCTAACCATATCTTGTTAGGATCGACACCGATATCCAAGACTTTTTGATAGAAACGATTGGCAAAATCTTCTGATAATAATTGAATTGGTGAAATATTGATGGAAATCGTAACATCATAATTAAGACTATTGAGACGCTTTAAAAATTTGAGGGCTTTACTAGCAATCATCTCACCGACCGGGACAATAAGTTTGGTCTTCTCAAGAAGGGGAATAAATTCTAAAGGTGATACAATTCCTAGACGTTCACTTCTAAAACGCGTGAGGGCTTCAAAAGAAGCAACCCGAGTATTTTTTAAATCAATAACTGGTTGATACTGTAAATATAGTTTTTCACTATCCCCTTGTTCACTCATTTTAAGCAGCTCGTCTTTGATAATTTTTTCACGTTCGATTTGATACTGCATATCCTTATCAAAAAATATGTAATCAATAATCTTATCATTTTCTTGTTCGAGTGCCCGTTCCGTCGCAATCAGCGTATCTTTGAGAATACGGTCAGCATTAGGATAGATGTTATCCCGGGCCTCAAGAATTCCCACGCCACAGTTGATTCTTTCAAATAGAAGGATGTGTTCAAGGGCTTGAGCAATCTTTTCATAAAAATCTACGAGTTCAATTTTATCCTTATAGTCATGGATATAGAAACAGAAACGGTTTTCATGAGTAATAAAAAGGTCAGCATTTTCACTAGCAAAAGACTTAAGAACCTGCGATATTTTAACGATAATATCCATGCCATAATGGTAGCCGTTACTTAATACAAGCGACTGGATACTACTAAAATTTAAGCCGATTATTGCCTTATTTTTAATTGTTTTATTTTTAATATCTTCATTGATCAATCTTTCGAAATAGCGGCGATTATGTAGTTCTGTTAGTGTATCAAAGTCACTCTTATGCTGGAGTTCTTCTTCGATTCGTTTTAGGTAATCAATATCAATAACGATACCTTCAAGGGCAATCACTTGACCTTTATTATCATAAACACCTTCACCTAGTTCTAGTACCCACTTACGGTCGCCTGATTTTGTGATAATTTTATATTCATAGCGAAAGGGAATTTTTTTATTTGTAATCCGCTTCCATTCATTCCAAATATCTTGATGATAGAGTGGGTCAATTAAATCATTATACGAGAGGTCACGATTTTCAAGGAGGGCTTCAGGCTCATAGCCTGTCAGTTCTTTACAGCCGGTTGAAACAAACTTCATCGTCCAGTCGCGATCATAATTGCAGCGGTAGGCAAGGCCAGGAAGGTGATTTAATAAGACACTTTTACTTCTTTCACTTTCGCTTAAAAGATTACTCATCTCGCGTTGCTCAGTCACATCTTGAACAAGCGAGATATAAGAAAAAACATCAGGATTATTTGTATCAAAAGCAGTAACTACAAGATTAACCCACACAATTGATCCATCAGGGCGAAGATAGCGTTTTATTCTTGAATAATTCTTAATCTCGCCCTTTTCTAAGCGGGCAAATAATTCCTTACTTTCACCTAGATCATCAGGGTGCGTGATATTTTTCCAATCAAATACTTGTAATTCGCTCCGTTTGCGACCAATTATTTGTTCATACGCCGGATTCATCACAACACTAGTTAATTTATCTTGATCACTAATTTTCGTCACACGAGTAATAGCAACTCCGATGGGAGCATCATTAAAGAGGCGATCAAAGATTACATTAGTCTCATTACTGAGGGCATCCGCTTTTTCTTCATAAGAAGAAATATGTAAGTCTAATAATTGTTTAAGACTATCGGCATCAAGTGGTTTAGTGACAAAATCACTGGCGCCTGCTTCTATCAGCCGCGCAATTCGCATTTGTTGACCAAGTTCGGCGGCCACGATTGTCGTTATTTTCCTAAAGAGGGCATGAACACTAAGTATTTCTAAAAGTTGCTCAGGGACAAGCTTAGGGGTATCGATATCAATAATGAGGACGCGGACATCATTATTCTTTTTTATATATTGGAGCGCGGTATGGACATCTGGTGCACAAACGATGAAATAGTAATCTGAAAGAGTGGCCTTCAATGGGGCACATTCATTTTCACAGTTAGTTAAGACTAATACCTTTTCAAACATTTATGCTCCTCAACCTTCAAGTCCTTTTATTACTGACTAAAAGAATGGACTAATTCTTCAAGTAAAACTTCAATTATATTACCGATATGCGGCTGAGCTTCTACAGAAACTCGGGGGCTAGAGATGAATTCCATTTCATCGCCAATATGGTAATTAATAACCTTAAGCATCAAAAATGGCACATCATAAATACCACAGGCCGTGACAATACCACCAGCCTCAGTATCAAAGGCTAACATACTTTCAATATTGCCAAAATTTTTATTGATTGCTAGCTCTGCTGTTTTTTTATCATTGAAATATTTATTGGTTGAAACAAGTGGTCCCCGTAATAGATTGAGATTTTCCGTCCGACTATTAATTGTTTCGATCATCTTGATATAGTCTTCGTCACTTGAGAAAAATGGGGGCAGGTTTTTAATTTGCCCAAATTTCAGATCATCAATACTTGTCAGATCAACATCGCCTAGATAAATTCTTTCAGTGACAAAAAGATCACCCTGCTTGGCTTTCTTGTTTAAAGTACTCACCGCTCCAGTAATGATAACGATGTAGGGAGTAAATTTTTCAAGCATAAAGCTAGTCACCACACCAGAGGCTAAGTTTGAATAGCCAGTATAGGTGAGACAAACATCTTTATTAGCCATTCTTCCGACAAAATAAGGATATTTGTTGGCAATTTTACCCTCAGTTTTGACGCGCATCCGATTCTTGTAGTAGATGATATCATCTTCAGTCGTCCCGATGATTAAAATCATTGTTAGCTCCTCTTTTCAAATTTATTCTTGCCAATAAAGGCAACAAAATCTTGTGGTTTAAGTGGCTCACTATAGTAATAACCTTGGATACAGTCGGCATCCATTGATTTTAATAGTTTAATTTGATCAGACTCTTGGACACCTTCAATCACAACATAGGTTTCAAGAATATGACATAGTTTAATAATTTCTTTGACCAAACCACGGGATTTTTCATCAATTTCGATGTCACTCAAGAACGCCTTATCGATTTTAATAATGTCAAAAGGAATCTTTTTAATATAGCTCAAACTTGAAAACCCTGTTCCGAAATCATCAATTGCAACTTTAATATTTAGTGCCTTAATTTTCTTAACAGTCGTAAGCAGGAATAAAACATCATATGGTGAAGGCGATTCAACAATTTCTATTTCTAAAAGTAAGGGGTTAATTTCATACTTCTTAATCTTTTCTTCAATAAATTTAGCGATATCGACTGTAAAAAGCGTACGTTTAGAAATATTAACCGATGTTGGTAATAGTCGCACACCCCGATCACGCCACTCCGCTAGATGCTTACAAACTCGTTCAATAACATAGTAGTCAAGACGAATAACAAGATCAGACTGTTCAGCTAATGAAATAAAGGCGCCCGGTAGAATTGTTCCGCGTTCGGGATGGTGCCATCTTAATAGTGCTTCCGCTCCAGAAAAACGTTTTAACTTAAGATCAAATTTTGGTTGAAAATAAGTTTCAAACTCATCGTTTTCAATTCCTTTTTCAATATCACGAGCAAGACCAACATTTCTCTCATTACGACTAAACATTGTTTGATCGAAAAAGAAACATCCTCCTCTTTCACTTGAAAGTCGTCCATAGTCAGAAGCCGTGAGCGCTGTTTGATAGAGCGTCTCCGCCGAGACAACTTCATTATCTTTAAAAAATGAAATTCCATAGTGAGGGAATAAATCAATATCGATACCATACTCTTCAAGCACCTTGTTGATTCTTTCTGTCAGCTTATCGAGCATTGTTTCAATTTGATTGTCATCAAGCCCTTGCACTAACATTAAAAAGTTTTCGCTATAATCATATCCATAAATAGTTTTAGTGTACTGTCCGCGTATTTCATCGATTGCCACAAAGATAATGGAGATAACTTGTGATTCTTTTTCATAACCATAGCGAAGAAATACTTCTTTTTTAAATTTGAATGTCGAAAATGTAATAGCCGCAACTTTTTTTCCCTTGCTCCTATTTAATACTTTTTGTGAACGCTCAATCAATGCCCGTTCGTCAAAGACATTATCAAGGAGGGGAAACACTTCACTATCAAGGCGCTTTTGGACAGAGAACTTTTTAGAGTTAGCAAAGTTGAGGAGTGCTAACACAAGCAAGGCCCCATCAATAACGACAAGTGAGCCAACTAAAATCCATTTTAGTAGTGGTGTAGAAATGATTTGATCAAATAGACCTAAAGCTAGGAGAATTGTCAAAAGAAAGACAAGGGCAAAAGCGATAATAAAAGTATAAAATATTGCCACATAATTTATTTTTTTCGGCCGTGGTCGATTGAGTTTATCCTTGCTCATGTTTTTCGTCCTCCTTTTGTTTTTGCTCTTCTAATAGTTCTTTGCGTAATTTCTCTTTTTCTAACTCAATGAGTAATTTTAATTTTTCTTGTTGTTTAATTGCTTCGAATTCATCGAGGTCATCATCAACAAAGTCTTCTTCTTTCATTCTACTATGTTTTATCACATCTACAATAGAAGTAATAAATACATACATTAAGGGGATGACGGCTACGCTTGCAATCACAAACGGATTAGTCGTAAGATTTACAAGTCCGCCAAAGAACGCACTTTTGCCAACCACCTTACCAAGGATATCCTCGCCATAAACATAATCGGCATTTTCAATCGTACAAGCACTAGGACCACAGGTCTCAGCATTTAGGTTATCACCAAGCGTTTTAAAATCGAGTGAACCATCTTCCTGAGGAATAATTTCAATAATTCGGTGCGTAATAATTAGCCCATCGTTACGCCGATAAAATGTAATCGTATCACCATCATGGGCCTCGGGGCTAGTTGAGGCTTTTAGAGTTGTTAGTTCGACTTTTTTAACAACGATCGCTTCACCAACCATATAGGAAGGCTCCATCGAATCAGTCCTGACCACTAGTGTTTGATAGCCAAAAAATGAAGCAACACCATAATTAGTCTGCGCTGTAATCGTTCCGATAATTTGAAAAGCAAGCAAAACAACAATCACAGCAGCAAAAAAGGAAGTGATTATTTTTCCCAATTGTTTGTTTTTCTTTTTATTAGTGATTACTTTTTGCTCCATCGTTATTTATTACTTTTTCTTTGCTGGGCGACTTTAGCAACTTGAGCGCGTGCTTTTTTAAGTTTTTTAGCCTCTTCTAATTTATATTTTTCGATTCGTTTCTTTTCCGCTTCTTCTAGCGCTTTGAGCCGTTTCTTTTCTAATTCTTTTGCTTTTTTCTCTTCAGCCTTTTTCTTTTTCTCAAGCTTCTTTTGTGCGGCTAACTTCTTGGCTTCTTCGCGCTTCTTTGCTTTAAGCTCTTTTTCTTTTTGTTTTTGTTCTTCTTTTTTAAGTCTCCGCTCTTCAGCAGCTTTTTGGCGTTTTAATTTTGCCGCAATTTGGGCATCAGTTTCCCGGTTATTATTAATTTTAAACGGATTACCCTTGGCAAAAATTCTTTGATCAGTCATATCAAGATCTAGATTAATTTTAGTAAACTTCGGTTTATAGTAGTAAAGCTTTGTTTCTTCATCAGGCACATCTTTATGCTCACTTTTAATCGTTAAATAAGAAGTAAGAGCATGATAATTTAAAAGTTTTAGGTAATCTTCGTCAAAATCGACCTTTTTCTCTTCAAACTTATATTCGATACCTAATTGGTCATAGCGACTAATAAACGTCCAAAGCTTATATGCGTTTTGATAATCATAATTTAGGCGCATAATGTTGGTTTGTAGTACCGGCTCACTGACAGGTGCGGCTTTTGCCATATCGCGCATAAAGCGTGAAGTTGTTAAAAATAGCGTGCGCTTACGAAGCATAATCAGACGATTTAGCAAGTCTTTATTGGCATCACGATGGCCTTCATCCTCACTAGGAACAACAATTTTTAGTTTACTTTCAATTTCATAAGTAACATCGCCAACTTTAACCTCGTTTTTGAGTGAAACTACATCACTATTGCGCGTATCACTATGTTCAAGAATATATTTATGTCGTAGTTCGATAAAGGTTTGTAAGCGTCTAATTAGTGTCATGATGAAGCGGTTTTCATAAATTTTAATTTCGTCTTCAACAAACATATTCAAGACTTTTTTAGGGTCAACACTTCCATCAGCACCAACCGAGGAAATATTTTCGGTGTGTTGGGCCATATGTTTGATCGAGTGATGAGTAATTCTTTTAGCTTTTTCGACTTCGACAACCGAAGGATTTTCTTTAATAAACTTACGAGGGTCACTAACAATTGCTTCTAGACTTGCAATTGCATTTTCTATCTCAACAATAAAATCTGGAGCGTAGGTTTTATTCTCGCGCCGCGATAAACCTGCAAGTTCGGCTTTACCAGCCTTAAAAGCTTCATACAATAAAGAAAAATTTTTATCAGTCTTGACCATTTGATCAAGGTGAGAAAAATATTCTTGTTTAAAGTTTCCAAGCATAATATTTGTCCGGATGGGAACAGGCTTTTTTTCTTCAACTGGCATTTATAACGTCCACATCCTTTCTTTTAACCAAGCTTCATATAATCTCTAATTAAGCGTTGTGAGAGAACAAATGTTCCTTTGCCAAATATTTTATCAAGTTCACTAATCAAGTCTTTTAATTCATCCTGCATAAACGCAAGGTTTAGCGAGGTGAATTTCTTAAGAATTTTGGACATAAAGATAAAATCAAGGGCTTCAACTTCTTTACCACCACAACCAACAAAATTTGCCACAAAAATCTTAAGTTGCTTCATAATCCGATTCCCAAAAGAAATCCGGAATTTTTCGGTCACATATTGATCGAGTTTTTCAAATTTTGCAAGCCCCGTTTTGGAAAGTGGGTAATTACTTTGCGCTTGTGAATATAAGAGAGCAAGGTTTTCATAAGGCATTAAGACACCTTCGGTATATTCAGCATCAAAGCGTGTCCCCTTATCATTAAGTGTTAGTGTAATAGCCCGATCATATACCTTGTCGGTAATTTTAAATGTTGAATCATCGTTATTAGCAGTGCCAACAAACCAGATATTTTGCGTGATTAAAAGTTTACCATTTTCAATGAGTTCGGGATTCATATCGTCAGCAGTGCGCGTGACTTCAACCTTCCACTCATCTTTAACAGGCATTTCCATAATTGATAAAAAATCAGCAAAATAATATTCAATTCTTGCAAGATTCATTTCATCAAGAATGACAATATTTACATCCTTACGATATGTTGCTTCATAAATCGCTGTTAGAAAAGCCGTTTCATTAAACTTCTTCGTAAATTCATTAAAGTAGCCCATCATCTCTGTCCGTTCCCGCCACGAGGGTTGAACTGAACAAACGGTGACATCACGTTTAAAAAATTTCCCAAGTGAATATGGGAATGACGTTTTACCAGTTCCCGAAATACCTTCTAGAATAATAAATTTACTTGTGCCTAGTGCCGCAAACATTGTTCTAATAGTTGGTATATCATAATAAAGACCGAGTTGCGAAGCAGCAAATTTTTGAAACCGGGCAACTAGTTGTTCTAATGTAAGACCAATATCAGAAGGCGGAATAATAATTTCATGTGGCTTTTCTTTATATGTTCCATCAATTTGAGCAAGACGAGGGAATGTTTCAACAACCTTGCGATTGTCTTGGAGCCCTTGTTGATCTTCGTTCAAATCAATACCAAAAGTCTCGGCCTTAAGCTTAAGAATTTCATTTTTCTCTTGAATCGCAAATAATAATTCCTTGTTGAGTCGTTGATTTTCTTCGACTAGACGTTCTTTAGTAATACTTTTAGACCGGTAGACAACATTTTTGCGAATAAAGAAATATGCACCATAACTGAGCGCGGCGACAAACGCAACAAGTAGAACAACAAAAACAACAAATAAAATCCAGCCACCAACACCAAATTGTTCACGATAAGTTTCAAAAATTAGGCCATATTCGCGGAAGTCACTAGCAAAATTTACCCAGGGTTGGGCAAAAACGGTGACAATTAACTGCCACAAATTTCTAAATACGGCCTCAAAGAGGTATCTGATATAGGTGAAAAATGCTGTCATTTATTAAAAATATCCTTCTTTATAATAACGCAAAACTAGTGGCTTAGCACTAGTTTTTATACAACTTCATTAGCAACAAACCTAAGGTTTGCCCCAAATGTCTTACCGACTAGTCGATCAGTGGATGAACGATCCCATCCTTCTAGCCATATTTTTAGTCCAACCTCAGCAATTCCTCTGGTATCAGTTACCGCGATTGGTTGGCCTGGATCGGCATCACCATTATCTAAACGATAGGCACTCAAAGTGTTATATTGGGCTGTTGCCGGAATATAGTCTACTAGTGGCCTAACGCCTACCGCTGTCTTAGCGGTTTGAGCATCAAAATCTTCTTCATCACCAGGAGGAACAATTTCCTCAGTCGTAGCTGCTCCCCAGTTACTAACATTAAGCGGATTTAAAAAGTCTCCATAGGCTAGCTCATATTTATACTCAAGCGGATCATCATCATGAAGTGAAGAATAATCAATTGTGTCATAGTATCCATCACCATCAATATCAAGGCGACCTCCGACGAGAGTGGAACCAGGTTGAATTCTCCCTGGACTAACAATGTCACTAACTAAACTACTTTCAAACCCAAAACGGAGTGCCTCTCTTAAGGCAATTTCGCCGACAAATTGAAAGTCTTTATCAAGATAAATCCCATAATCTTCAACCCCAACATAAAGTTCGTCACTCTGCTTGCGTGTTACACGAAAAATCACATCGAGCGAGAAATAGCTTTTGTTGGGAGCTTCGATATCTTGCCTAGATATCGGCGTATCATCACTAGGATTAACAGGTTGCGAATAAATCGTGAGTGAATCACCTTTTTTAAACGCTCCTGAAGTAGTTGGTTCAACTGCATTATCACTAGTATAACCAGTTAAAGCCACTAAATATCTAACAAGCGCACTCCCTGCTGTAGGTTGCGTCCAATAGACATAACCATCACCACCAATGTTATGATCATCCAACCAAAGACCATATTTCTGTAGGTCAATTTGGGGAATAACCTTTGATACACGGAATCCAAGTTCAGTCAAACCAGTCTCGGATGCGTTATCGACAAGCGCAACCGAAGTCGCGTTTGATAAACGTGTACCAACAGCATAACCGAGGTAGGAGATAATTATAAATGAGGTGAGAATTGTCGAAGAAATAAGTCCTAAAAACTTAGCACGCTTTTTTCTTTTGCGGTTGTCTAAAAACTCTTTTTCAAGATCAATCTCTGCCATTAGATTACCTCCTTTCCTCAATTAGATAGTTTTAAAGATTACATCTTTGATGCAGGTGAACTTCGCATCTAGCTCTTAGTGCCCATTACACACTAGTAGCAGCGGCGAATATTGTTCTTCTACTCTTTATGAGTTAGGAGTCCCTCTTTGAATAAAAAATGATGCTAACCAATAATTGCCCGATAATTGATTAGATGTTTTTCTATTCATTACGGCAACTGGCTACCATCGTTACGAAGGCCCTTTAGTTTTGCGTCGTTAGATTTCTCTAACTTTGCTTTTATCAAGAATAGTATATATCATTTTTTACAGCTTGTAAATAGAGAAGCAAAATATTTTTTCAATAAAAAAAGCCACGTGTTTATGGCCTTTTTCCTACTTTAAACAGTAAATAAACTATTTTTTATCCGCACTTTCCATCTCTTTTAGGAGCTCTTCACGAGCTTGACGGCGTGCTTCTTCAATTAATTGTTCTTTGGTCATACCAGCGGCATCAAATTTCTTTTCTTTATCATTGTTAAGAGCTTTGATAAGCAGATAGACATTAAATAGAAAGAAAACAATAAGTGGGAAGACAACAATCATAAACATCCAGATTGGATTAAATTGTAACCATTTGATCCAGTCCATAAATGCATTTCCACCAGCCTGACCATCTGCTGTTACCATCGCGATAATCGAAACAGTGACAAGAAAAACCATTAATACAACTTCAGCGATAATAAGTGCTAGGTTAAGCCACGATGGCAATTTAAACTTAGTTATTTCATTTTTCATGTGAAAAGTACCTCTTTTTGATATATAACAATGATAAATAAAAAAAACATAAGTGTCAATGTATTAATTTTTAATAGAAGCGACTGCTAATAGGTTGTTATATAATTTTTTATAGGAAAAACCATTGATTTAAGAAAAGAAAAAGGTCATCCGAAGATGACCCAATCATAAGATGATTTTATACCGATTATGCAGCTAGGCCGTATAATTCAATATTAATATTAAAGATTCCACCGATTGCAGCATTAACCGCATGTTCATCTTCCCCTTCAATCCAGGCACGGAAAGTAAG
>CAYZOC010000008.1:0-25969 GCA_964480275.1 uncultured Staphylococcaceae bacterium
TGGATCTTCAGAAACTGGTTCTTCGGAAGTTACTGGAACTTCAGAGATTGGTTCTGAGACACTTGGTGTTTCGCTAGAGCTTGTACCACACGCAGCAAGCACTAACATAAACATTGGTAGCAAAAGTAATTTTCTTTTCATTATTTCCTCCTTTTTTACTACACACATATTTTATCAACTTTAACAATAATGTTAAAGTCATTAAAAACGATGAAATTATAATAGCATGATTCTATATACATATAATCCAGCAAAAAAACTTTATAATAGACGCTTTTGTCGCCATCGAGTTATTGCTAGAATTATTCAATGAGTAGTCCTCCTTGACAAATATAGTATATCATATTTCGATAAATATGCACCTATTTTAATTGCTAATTATAAAGTGCATATAATCAGTACAATTTGCGAATATTGAAGTTTAAATCCTTAAAATTACGGTATTGGGAAATGTTTAATTCACCAATCAAATTTAGCGTCTTTTGTTGGTCTATATAATCGCGATCAATATTAAAACCAACCAATTTAGTGCCATAGCTAATTGTTTTAATGATATGGCGCCCATCACGACTAAACTTCAACTCACTGACTGGATAATCTTTCAAACGAAATAAGGGAGGCTCAAATCCTTGACCATAAGGGGCTAGTTTTCGATAAACATGATAGTTATCAAAATTAAGTTCATCTACTTCAATGTCGATGACTTTTTCAATTTGGGCAATAAAGGAATAGGTTTTAGCAAGTTCAATAAAGCGCTTTTTAAAAGTCGGGAAATCCTCTTCTTTAATTGTACAACCACCGGCTAGTTCGTGGCCGCCAAATTTAACCATGAGATCACTTAGTTCACTAAAAGCCTTGCCGATATTAAATCCCTTGCGCGAACGCGCACTACCTTTTAATAGCGAGGTATCATTATGTTCGCGGGTGAAAACAATACTTGGCCGCTCATAACTATTAACTAACCTAGAGGCTAGAAGGCCAATCATTCCTTCATTTTCATCGGTCAGCATTACAATTGCCTGTTCTTCTTCATCAATTAGATCATCGATATTGGCGGTTGCTTGCTTCATTGTCTCTTTGCGGGCCTGATTGACATCAAATATCCATGTATATATATCATTAATACGTTTAGTATCACCGCAAGTCATATATTCAACAAGTACGTTTAATTCACTACCCGTCATCATCCGTCCGACAGCGTTAATTTTTGGGGCAATTTTCATCGCGATTGTTTGTTCAGTCACCTCATTAGTTTCCGCAAGTTTAATAAGCGTTTCATAACGATTACGATTTATTAAATCAAGTGTTAAACGGACAATTTCACGATTGTAAGATACTAAAGGCATCATATCACTAATCGTCGCAATACCAGCCAGCGCAACTAAATAATCATCAAAATATCCTAATAGAGCACGACTAAGCATCAGGGCAACATAAGCCCCACAAGCAACAGTCGCGCCATATGACGACAGCGTTGGGTGCATGAGCGCATAACTTGGTGGAAGTTCACCAAGTAATTCATGATGATCGGTGACAATCACATCAATTCCTTTGTGATTGGCAAAGGTTATCGCATCGATTTGGCTGATTCCATTATCAACTGTAATAATCAGGGAAACCCCTTCGTTGGCAAATTTTTCAACCGATTGTTTGTTAAGACCATATCCATCTTGATAACGACTTGGGAGTTTGTATTCCAGCGGATAATTTAATTTGGCAAAGGTCGAAACAACGATACTAGTTGCCATAACTCCATCACAATCATAATCACCATAAACAACAATCTTTTCACCATTTTCAAGCGCCAGAAAAATACGTTTAACAATCTTTTCAATATCATTAAAACGAGTAAAAGGAGGAAGATTAGCAATGTTACTGACTTTGGTCAGTGCATTAAACTCATCCTCATTCAAGGCAAAATGTTTCATTAATTTTTGTTTAAATGTTTGCATATTAAATAAATAGATAAATAAAAGACCTACTTTAAAGTAGGCCTTAATAGTTAGTCGTTGATTCCAATAATCACTGCTTCTTCTGGTTCATTAGTGCGACCGCGAACATTGCGACGAGCATTTTCCCGGTGCAGCGCGCGTTTTGATTTTGGAAGTTTTAATTTAAGCGCTCCAAGTTTAGTAACAAAACCTTGTATGACTTGATTGAGGCTCAGATTTAATCTTGTCGTAGCTAGGAGGGCAATAAGCACCGCTAAAAGCACGGATACATAAACCATACTAACAACATATGGAGCAATTGCCATAAAGAATATAAAGGCGACTGCTGAGAGAATATAAATGACATATAATGGCGTTAAACTCATCGTGAGACCTAGGCGTTCTTTTTCTTCGCGGTTAAGGTCACGGAAGAAACTATCGCGCCGGAGATCTTTTTGATAGTTGTGGATGATTACATTGATGAGTGCAACAGTCAAGACGGCAACAAGGGCACCTAGTGCCGTTAGTGGATGCACTGTAATCCGCGTCGCAATAAAGAATAAGAGTACGCCAAGACTGACCGATGAAGTGACAAATAGATTGCTAATCCCTTTAGCAAGACCAAAGCGAATTGCAATATATAATGAAGTAAAGCCAACCGTAATTAGGCTGACAATCACAACCGAAACAACTGATGGTGAGACTGCTTGCTTTTGCACATGATTGACACTAACAGTTGCATTAGGATCAGCTTGTTCAACCATTTCTGTTAAAGCATCAATTAGTGGCGCACTACCACTCAGTGCGAGCGTCGCGAAGTTATAATCAACAACTTCTTCGCCATTAAACTCGCCTAAAACTTCGTAGACTAAGTATGTATATTCAGTGACGATAACATTTTCACCTTCACCCTCTTTAGTCGAGTAGCTATGGGTTTCATAACTAACTAAATCATCAACTTTGACTAATTCTAGTGGTTCATTTTCAAATGTAATACTACCTAATATTAAATCAGGACTTAGAGTTTGCGATGATGGAGCCACACTGCTATTTTCACTGACACGGAAATAAACACGTGTTAAGTTCTCATCTTGAACTTGGAGCGATAATGGATTTCTACCAAGCGAGGCAAATACACTAAGGGTCGCAACACCAGCAACAAAAACAGTGGCGAAAATTGATGTATATAATTTAGCCTTAGTCTTAGGGTTAGTCGCCGCAAACCGACCAAAGTATGATGGTTTTTCGTTTTCTAATAGATTAGCAACTTTATGTTCATCAACCCCATAAATTTTATAATTCTTTTGCGTTGAAGTATTGTTAGCAAGGAGCCAATAAACAATCGAATTGTGGAATAGAATTGAGACAAGGCCAACAATCGAACCAAAAATTAGTACAGTACCAAATCCGATAACGGCAGGCCCGGCTGTAAAGTAAACAACAACACCAATAATAAGAGAGACAATGAGAGCATCAAGATTATAAACTGATGATCTCCGACTTGCTTCAGCATGAGCTTTTTTAAAACTACGGCCACGATAGACTTCATTTCTAAATTTAGAAAGGTAAGTTACGCTACCAAACACTGCCAAGAGCCCAGTAAAGATAAAGCCAATTATCGCACTTGTGGAAATTTCAACGGCAATTGCATTGAATAACAATAACGTGCCTAACATCGTCACCATAAAACTCGAGACGACAGCAAAAACTGGGAGGCGGTAAATAAGCCCGATTACTATAAAGATAAATATAAACGCTAATGCCAGGGCCACAACTGTTCTTGAAAGTGCAACTCTGTCACTTTGACCAAACACTAATAAAGGTTCAACAGTCGGATTAACGATTTGATTTTGAAATAAAAATTCAACATCGTAATTAAGCGTACCAGCGTTAAAAACATTAACCATGAAACGAGCGGTTTCAGTCGCTTCCATAATTTGTTGTGTGGTATATGAATTTTGTTCATTATATCCCTCAATTGGGCTTGCGACCGCAATCTCTGTTTTGTCTTCATTCCAAAACATTGAACGATAGTCAAAACTTAGGAATAATTTACCGGCAACTTCATTATCTTCACGGGATTTTTCATAAGAATCAGTATCTGGATTAAAGTCACTCCAAAGGACGATTTTAGCATTGTCAACAATTTCTGGTTGACTGCCATCTTCCGTTGGTGCTTGTTCTTCTTGCTGAATTTTTTCGGCAACCGAAACAATATTATCTTGGAACCAAACAGGATCACTTAGAGGAATGATAATAAATGGATAAGGACCACGATATTCGATCCGCGCTTTTACTCCATCAAACATTTGTTCAGCATCCGCAATCGCGGTCGTTTCGTCATCTTTAGCAATTCGAATTGTAAAGTTGGCGTTATAATTCAAATAAACACGTAGACGATCGTATTGATCACCATCAAGTGATGCTGTAGCACGAATAATATCACTACCTTCTTTAGCTAGTTGATATTCACTGACACCAAAGGTTTCCATTCTTTGATCCATTACATCAAATATTTCATCAATCGCATCATCAGGCAAGAATTCATCAACGACGATTCCTTCATCGTTAGCCTTCGGACTGATTTTGTAGACAAACTCACGACCATTAGAATATTCTAAGTTTGAGTTGAGCCCTTTGATCGGGGCGATGATAGTTAATGCTGTTGCAATGATAAGCGAGACAGCAAGACTAATATATGCAATTAAGCGACGCATGTAAATTCCTCCAATTATATAAATCAAAATTACCACGAATAGATATCGCTTTAATAGAATACTATTTTATAGTATTAATTTCAACAATGAATTAGTGGTAATTTAACTAAAAATCCCTAGGTGGATTTCTCTTGTAACTCTATATTTACTTTATGTTGCTTTTTTGCCAAAACTTGGCGAATCAAGTATGTAATACCATAGACAATTGTCGCCCCAAGACTAAAAGCAAAGAAGTAAATAATTGAATAAATAATCGTTGCAACTGCGCGGGGAAGACTTCCTTCATAAAGGGCTTTTTGCCACGCACCAAGGACAGGCATTGAAAATGAGGTCTCCCATGGACTAATAAAGAAGCCAGAAAAGCCGCTAGGACCATTTTCAATATATTCACCCATGAAGTGGAAATGAATGTTAACAACCTGAACAAGGATGATTAAAACAAATAAGAATAAGCAGGCGCGAAAAAGCTGTCTTAGACTTGTGCCAATCCCTTGAGCAAAGATTAGATAGATGCCCGCCACCGCCATCGCTCCATGCCAGAGCATTGTGTGAACAGAGATTGAAACATTACTTGTAAACACGGATCCACCAACAATCATAACGGCAAGACCAGCCACTGTGATAAATAGGGCGATAAATTCATAAATTGACTGTTTTAATATCTTGTTTTTCAACCATGGTGCAATAATAAAGAAAAATAAAGGGACCGAACAAAATTGTAATGGAAACGCATACCACTGATATTCATCAAGACCATACCAAAGATTAGCAAATATTAGTTGTTTATATATTTCAATCGTTAAAAGAAATAGACCAAGTCGGAAAATGGTGTAATCAATCTTGTTCATCCTGCCTTTAAAAAAGCTTGTGGTATCGTGACGATGAGCAAGCCCAACATAGGCCCCACCGATGCTTGAAACTAACATAAAAATCAAAAACGCAATATGAAATCCACTGTAAGTTAGGTCAACTACTGGATTATTAGTAGGTAAATAGGAACTAGAAAACTCCCACCTAGGGCCAATCATCAGCATAAAACTTGCTGGTAAAAGACTCAAAATTATCATTAAAGCATCCTGTAGCGGATAATATTTTTTAATTTTGTATCTTAGTAGTAACTTCGTCGCGATAATTAAGACAAATAATGCTAAATAAACACTCGTAATTGTCCATCCGAGTTCGCTGCTCATCGGATTAGTTATATTTGCTAGCATCGTCATCATTATAAAAACCCCCTAAAATAATGATTCGTTGTGATTTAGTTTGAGGTGCTTGTAAGCCTTTTGGCTGGCAACACGCCCATTTCTTGTCCGATCAATTAGACCAAGCTGTAGTAGATATGGCTCATACACATCTTCTAAATTAGTCGACTCTTCCCCAATTGCATTAGCAAGCGTTTCAAGACCAACTGGCCCGCCACTAAATCGTTCAATTAAAGTTTTCAAATATCTAATATCAACATCATCAAGTCCCAGTTCGTCGACATGAAGAGCCTCTAGAGCCTTGAGTGCAGCAGCAAGATCTATTGATTGCTTGTTTTGAAAGGTAGCAAAATCACGAACACGACGGAAGATACGATTGGCAATTCGTGGTGTTCCTCGACTTCTTCTAGCGATTTCAAACGCTGCTTCATCATTGATCGGCGAATTAAGCACGCCACTTGTTCTTGAAATTATCCTAGCGATTTCGCTTTCACTATAAAAATTCAACTTTTCACTAATGCCAAATCGCGCTCGTAGAGGAGCACTTAAATCACCTGAGCGGGTTGTTGCTCCAATTAGAGTAAAGGGCGGTAGATCAATATTGATCATTTTTCCACTTCCATCACGACTTACCATTATGGACAAGACAAAGTCTTCCATCGCGCTATAAAGAATTTCTTCAACAGGGCGCGGGAGACGATGTATTTCATCAATAAAAAGAATATCACCAGCTTTTAGAGTTGTGAGTAAGGATGCTAAATCACCAGCTTTTTCAATGCTAGGCCCATGAATAGTAAGGATGTTTCCTTTCATCTCATGCGCAATGATATATGCAAGTGTCGTCTTTCCAAGTCCTGGAGGACCAAAAAGTAGCACGTGATCTAAAACTTCTTCACGTAATAGGGCCGCGGACATAAAAACGTGGAGATTTTCCTTTAGTCTATTTTGTCCAATATAATCTTTTAAATAATATGGACGTAGACTACTCTCAATCTTTTCTTCTTCGTGAATAATTTCGGCATCAAGAATGCGGTCCATATTAGCTCCTAAACTCATTTAGGGCCAACTTCAATAGTTGTTCCGCTGTTAGTTTTGGGGCACTGACCTTTTTTAAAACCTTCTTAATATCTGCCTTTTTAAACCCTAAACTGATGAGTGCCTGTTCGACTTCTTCATCGACACCAGAGTGAGTGATATCATCTTTTTTAACCAGTTTACCCTTTAAGTCGAGAATAATTTGACTGGCACCCTTTTGCCCAAGACCAGGTAGTTTTTTTAAATATTTCACATCTTCTTCTTCGATTGCTAATTCAAGGCGACTAGCAGTTGATGCCGCTAAAATGCCAAGGGCGGTTTTTGGACCAATCCCACTGACCGAAATCAGGTGTGAAAAAAGCGTCTTTTCTTCAAATGAAGTGAAACCAATCAAATAGTTACTATCTTCACGGATGACTTGATAAGTAAAAATGAAAAGTTCCTGACCAACATAATAACTTTGATGATCGGTAATTAAAATTTCATAATAAACGTCATGCACATCTAAAACTAGATTTGTAAGAGATAGTTGACTGATTGTTCCTTTTAAACCATATATCATCGTGTAATTAATGCAAAAATAACAAGAACGCCAAGTAAAACAAGCGCAGTTATGAGCCCACTAAGACCAACTAGACTAGTATTAGGTGCTTTTTGCATATTCCTCCTATTGATAATAAGTAAATTCGAAATCTAATAAAATGACCGTATCGCCATCTTTAGCCCCGATATTTTCTAATTCTTTCTCAACACCAATATCACGAAGATATTTTAATAGGCCAAGAATTGCTTCATCGGTTACTAGGCTATATTGACGGTAACGCGCTTCAACTTGTTCACCTTTGATTCGATAAATGCCAGGTGCCACTTTTTCAATTGTAAAAGGTTTAAGTGATTCATCCTTACGGGCATCATAAATAATTTGTGTAGGTGTCTTAAGTTCTTCTAAGGCCACAAGATTGACCGTGTCGGTAACTTTGAGTGTATCGGCTATCTTATAAAGTAATTCATTAATACCCTCATTGAGCAGACTGGAAATTCCAATAGTTTTATATTTGCGCACTCGCCGTTTGAAAACTTTGAGTCGTTGTTTACTCTCTTCATCTTCGACTTTCGTCGCCGCAATAACGACTGGACGTTTTCCAAGGTTGAATCCATATGTCGTAAGTTCATCCTTTAACACTTGATAGGCATCAAATGGGTCTTCAGGTCCACTGAAATCAATGACCATGACAATTACACGACATCTTTCAATGTGTTTTAAGAAGCGTAACCCTAAACCTTTTCCTTCACTTGCACCTTTAATTAACCCGGGAAGATCAGCGGCCACAAAAGAGCGGCCATCTGGTAGATAAACAACACCTAGTTGGGGGTTTAAAGTAGTAAACGGGTAATCACCAATTTCGGGACGCGCATCGCTAATCACACTTAATAGTGTACTTTTGCCCGCGTTTGGAAGACCAACGAAACCAACATCTGCTAGTAATTTCAATTCTAAATTTAAAGTGAATTTCTCACCAGGTATACCATTTTCCGCGATTTTAGGGACGCGGTTTGTCGAACTCTTAAATGAAACATTGCCACGACCACCACGGCCACCTTTAGCAATAAGCTTGGTTTCACCTAGTTCATTAAAATCGGCAATTAAAATATGTTCTGGTTCAAGATATACTAATGTTCCAACAGGTACATTGATATATACATCATCTGCTGCAGCCCCAAACATGTTTTTGATACCACCATTTTCACCGTTATTTGCTCTAATTGTTCGGGTGAAACGAAAATCTGCTAGCGTTGATACATTTGTCGAGGCCACAAAATAAATCGAACCTCCGCGACCACCATTGCCACCATTAGGACCGCCTTTTGGAATATACTTTTCGCGTCGAAAACTAACAGCACCATCACCGCCATTACCTGCTCTTACTTCAATTTTTGCACTATCAACAAACACAGGTTTTAATCCTCTTTTCCTTTGACTGACTCAATAATAAAGAAGGGACGATGTTGTGATTCAACAAAGGTCTTTCCAACATAAATGGCAATTAGACCAATGAAAAAGATCACGATGCTAAATGATACTAATAAAACATTAAGCACCAACCAAAGTGAATGGTCAAAGCCACTTAGTAGTGAGAAATCAAGCAAATTTATAATATAAAATACAAGTTGAGTTACAACGGAAAGGCCAGTTAAAGCCATAAAAACTATCGAAAATTTTAAGGGCCAATATACAGGTTTAATCGTTGTTGAAATAATTGCGTTAAATGCAAGGTCAAACATTGACCGGAAATTATAATGGGTTTTACCATGTTCTCTTTTCGGACGTATAAAGGCAACTTCTGCTGTTTTATAACCAATATATGGCACTTGAACACGGAACACGCGATTATTTTCACTGAGTTTTAAGACTTCTAAAAGAACACGACGGCTAATAAGACGATAGTGACCAACATTTTGTGGTACTTTAACTTTTCCTGCTAATTGATCAATGACTTTGTAAAACTTGGCCGCAGTATAACGTTTAATCCAAGTATCTTCTTTTCGTGAAGCCCGACGAGCATTAACAACGTCATAGCCTTTTTCAAATAGTTCAAGCATTGGAGCAATAAGTTCAGGTGGATCTTGTAAATCAGCATCCATTGGAATAACTGCATCGCCCTTAGCGACACTTAAGCCTGCGGCAACCGCACTTTCATGACCAAAATTGCGCGTTAGATTAACTACACGGATACGTGAGTCTTGTTCTTGAAATTTATAGAGCAATTCAAGAGTTTTATCCTTGCTACCATCATTAACTGTAACAATTTCAAATTTATATTCTTTTTCTAGTTTGTTAAGAACGTTATTGATTCCATCAAAGAAAAACTCAACAACAGCTTCTTCATTGTACATTGGTACAATAATCGATATTAATTTCATGTCTTATACCTCTAACAATGATTATATAATAAAGCATTAAAAAAGACCACAAATTGTGGTCTTAATTCTTATAAGAATTAGTCTAACTAGATGCTACGTGCGTAAACACTAACACGGGTCTTGGTGCGACCAAGGCGTTCAAATTTAACAATACCATCAATTAATGCAAAGATTGTGTCGTCTTTACCTCTTTTAGCGTTAATACCTGGATAAATTTTTGTGCCTCTTTGACGGTATAAAATACTGCCAGCAGTAGCAAATTGACCATCAGCCTTTTTCGCGCCTAAACGCCGACCAGCTGAGTCACGACCGTTTTTTGTAGAACCAACACCCTTTTTTGAAGCGAAGAGTTGAAGGTCTAGTTTATAGATAAATTTCATGTTGTTCATTTTTAGTCAATCCTTTCTTCAGTGATTTTTATATACTTGTAGTAATTTTTTTCGATTGTAAGTAAACTTGTTACAATTGTCTCAAGAACAATTGCATCATGTTCGATAAGTAACTTTTTGGCATTTATACTGACATATCCATCATTAACTTCTATGTCACAGTGTGATTTTTGTTGAAGACTATTAAGTCCACCAATTACAACAGCACTGACGCCTGCACACACCAAATCTTTACCATATTCGCCACTGTTGGCATGGCCACTCACAACTAGTGCGATGATTTGTCCGTGTTTCTTTGTTACTTTTACTTTGATCATTAGGCGTTAATAGCTTCGATTACTAAGCAAGTATAAGGTTGACGATGACCGAGCATTCTTTTTTCGTTATGCTTTGGTCTGTAAGTAAAGACTTTGATTTTTCTGTTTTTGCCTTGTTTTTCAACTTTAGCGGTTACCGTTGCGCCCTTGACGTAAGGAGCACCGACTTTTGCTTTTTTGTCGTTGACGAGTAAAACTTTATCAAATGTGTAAGTTTCTCCTTCAGCAACATCAAGTTTTTCAACAAAAACCTTGCTTCCGACTTCAACTTTTAATTGTTTTCCACCGGTTTCAATAATTGCGTACATACATTTACCTCCTCTATTTATTTCACTTAGACTCGCTTTTATGGCGGCAATGCACTTAAACCATTTCAATGCGGTTGTAGCTAGTGAGGCTATAACGTTTAGAATATATCATAGATATAGTGATAAATCAACAAATTTTCTTTATTCGACTATCAAAGTAAAAAGAGAAGACGATATGGTCAAAATTAAACGATCAAACCATAATCTTTAAAGGAAAAATAAGTGTAATCCGCAATGATAAGGTGATCGTATATTGCGATTCCTGCTTTAGATGTGATCTTATTAATGGCGATTGTTGTTTCAATATCTTCTTCGCTTGGAAAAACATTGCCACTAGGATGATTATGAACAAGGACGTAATAAGTCGCATCCAATTTTATTAGTTGTTCTTTGATGGCTTTTGCATCAATATCAAAGCCGCGACGAGTCCCTAAATATAGAATCTGCTCTTTGATTATTTTCATCGTTTTATCTAAGACCACTAGTAGCATCATTTCTGCTTTAGCACTAGAAAAATCATAGATATATTTATTCGCTATTTCACCACTACTTTTAAGATATTCAAGACCTTTAAAATTATCTTTTTGCACTCGACTACTAAGCGTAAAAGCAGCCAGAAGGGTTAGGGCCTTACTCGTTTTGATACCTGGTAGCGAAAAGTCACTAATTTCAGTGATTTTAGCTAGATTAGTTAAAGTGTGGTGTTTATTTAGTAGTTTTTCAGCAATTGTTATCGCTGATTCATCTCTAGTGCCAGTATTAATTAGGATTGCTAATAACTCGATATTAGTCAAACTATTAATACCATAACGTAGTGCCTTTTCTTTGGGTCGATCATAGGGGGCTAAATCTTTGATTTTAGTCCTACTTCCACTCAAATTTAAAGCCTCCAGGTAAGGTCGTCTTACCACTACTACTAATGAATAATTTGTAGATAATTACGGTTACAACGGCAATAATTAAGACCGTCATAATCGCTGTCATTGATAGTGGCTCTCCACCTTTAATTTCAGCAAGCTCGAAATCTGATAATACTTGTTGATTCATAAAAAAATCCTCCTACTAATAAATAGTCGGAGAATTTGTTTTTTATGCTAATGTTTGTAGTCTTGTTTTTATTTGGTCATAGGCGAGTAAATAGGCCTGATATTTTTCTTGTTCGAGTTTGATTTTGCCTTCAGGTGCTTTGGCCAAGAAGTTTTGATTACCAAGCATCGCTTTACTACGACTAATTTCTTGTTCGAGTTTAGCTAATTCAATCGCTAATTGCTTTTTAAGTTGTTCTAAATCAACTAAAACTTTAAAACTCAACTTAACTTTTCCGACCACAACAAATGGCAGCAATTCCTGAGGTTCATCAAGATACACATCCTTAACAAAGGCAATTCGCTTGATTATCGCTAAAAATGGCTTGATATCAAAATTTAAATCACTAAGGTATATATCAATTTTTTCATTTGGAGCAACATTATTACTAGCTTTAAAATTACGAATTTGACGAATAAACTCGATGATACAAGCGGTATTTGCTTCATCCTTATTAGCGCGGATATTTTGTGGCTTAGGATAATCTTCAAGCATGATTGAATCTTTGCTATTTGGTAAATGTTGATACAACTCTTCAGTGATAAAAGGTGAAAATGGATAAATCATCATTATCACGGATTTAAGGCTATGATACATAACATCATAAGTTTTTTGCTTATTATCTTCGTGTTGCAGGACTACTTTACTCATTTCTAAATACTGTGAGCAGAAATCATCATAGACAAAATTATATAAGTAGTTTGAAGCAAGTCCGAGTTCATATTTATCCATATATTTACTGACATTTTTAATCGTGCGATCAAGGCGCGTTAAAATAAATTTATCAACAGGATTCAATTTCTTAAAATCTATAGTTTGTGGTTGGTAGTCACTAGGAAGATTCATCAAGATGTAGCGGGAGGCATTCCATATTTTATTAAGATAATTTACACTACTAACGACTTTTTCTTCAATAAACCTTGAATCTTGACCTGGTGTTGAATTTGTCGCAAGAAAATAGCGTAGACTATCGGTCCCATACTGATCAATTACATCAATAGGATCGACACCATTGCCAAGTGACTTTGACATTTTCCGACCATTGCGATCACGAATAAGTCCATGAATGACAACATCCTTAAATGGCGCCTTGGTGGTAAATTCAAGCGATTGGAAGATCATACGACTAACCCAGAAGAATATAATATCATAGCCAGTCACCATTGCATCTAGAGGGAAATAACGCTTAAAGTCACTCGTTTCATCCGGCCACCCTAGTGTTGTAAACGGCCAAAGCGCACTCGAAAACCATGTATCAAGGACATCTTCATCTTGTATCCAGTTTTCACTATCACTTGGTTCGTCAATTGAGACAAGTACTTCCCCACTTTGTTTATGGAAATAAGCAGGAATGCGATGGCCCCACCAAAGTTGGCGTGAAATACACCAGTCTTCGGCTTTTTCCATCCATTGTTCAAACGTTTTATTAAAGCGTTTTGGGTAGAAACTAACCTTACCATCACCTTTTTGATTGTCAAGTGCTTGCAGGGCTAAAGGCCGCATTTTAATAAACCATTGTTTGGATAAATATGGTTCAACAATTGCATTACTTCTTTCACTATGACCAACGTTATGTGTGTGTTCTCTAACTTCGAGCAAGCGACCTAATTGTTTCATCTTTGCTACGAGTTGTGTCCGACACTCAAAGCGATCAAGTCCGATAAATTCACCTGCCAATTCGTTCATTGATCCGTCCTTATTAATACAAATAGGCATTTCTAGTCCATACTTTTCACCGATAATAAAATCATTAGCGTCGTGCGCAGGTGTACATTTCATCACCCCCGTGCCAAAGCTTATGTCAACATAATCATCAGCAATTAAAGGAAGTGTAGCGCCATTGACTGGATTAATAAATTCTTGCCCTAAATACTTTGTATAACGCTCGTCTTTAGGATTAATTACTAAACATACGTCGGCAAACATCGTTTCTGGTCGCGTTGTTGCAACGTTTAAATAGAAATTATCATCATTTTTGGAACGGTAAGCAAAGTGATAAAATTTTCCTTTGATATCTTTATGAATGACTTCAATATTTGAAAGCGCCGTTTGTTGGTCGGGATCCCAGTTTATAATCCGTTCACCTTGGTAGATTAAGCCCTTTTGATATAAGTCGACAAACACTTTTCTTACCGCAAGATTGATATTTTCATCTAGCGTAAAACGTTCGCGCGAGTAGTCGAGAGCAAGCCCAAGTTTCTTCCATTGACTTCTAATTGTCTTGGCATATTCATCTTTCCATTCCCAAGCTTTTTCTAAAAACTTTTCGCGTCCTAAATCGTAGCGACTTGTTCCTTCTTTACGAAGTTTAGCTTCAACAACCGCCTGCGTTGCTATACCAGCATGGTCCATACCAGGAAGCCATAAAACGTCGTATCCACTAGCTTTTTTATATCGTGCAAGCACATCCTGAAATGTTGTATCCCAAGCATGGCCCAAATGTAATTTTCCTGTTACATTTGGTGGGGGAAGGACCATGGAAAAACGTGGTTTCTTCTCATCTTTTGCAAGAAAATACCCTCCTTCTTTCCAGGTATCATACTTATCTTTTTCCACAAGTTTAGGATCATAATGTTTCGCTAATTCTTTCATATATCCTCCAAAAATAAAAGCGTCCATATAAGGACGCTATAAATGCGCGGTACCACCTTAGTTCTCAATTAATACAATTGAACACTCATAAGTTTTAACGCAACTAACGGGCTTTCACCAGACTCCATTACGACTTCACCAGCAGTCACTTCCCTACTTACACCAACCTAGGGTCGCTATAAAGTTCTTTTCTGATTACTACTTAACTTCTTAGTCAAATAGATTATAACAAATAATGATTGGTAATTTAAACTTTATTTAATCAGTGTCGCAATCAAATTTCTGAGTTCAGGAATATTTTTCCCCTTGCTACTTGATACATATAAGCGGTTAGGCGGTAAAAAGCCAAATTTGTCACTAATGTTTTTATTAATGGCCGCCATCCCACTTTGATTAAGTTTATCAACTTTAGTAATAATAAGCGTATACCCTACTTGTTGATGCAATACATATTCAAGAAATGTCTTATCGTCATCACTTGGTTGATGTCGTGAATCAACAAGGAGAAAGACATGACGCAAATCTTGATTGTTTTCAAAGTAGCCTTCCATCATTGCGCTAAACTCGACGTAATCGCGCCTTCCCTTCGCGCTATATCCATAACCTGGAGCGTCAACTAAATAGAAAGTATTATCAATTTGATAATAGTTTAATAGTTTTGTAAACCCCGGCTTAGATGATGTATAAGCCAAACTTTTTCGCCCGGTTAGTGCGTTTATAAGTGAAGATTTACCAACGTTACTTTTTCCGACAAATATAACTTCCGGTAACCTTAAAGCGGGTTTTTGTTCAACCCGCGGCGCGCTAAGAATAAATTGTGCATTTGTGAAGTTAGGCATCAACTGCAGTCTCTTTATTTTTGACGTTTTTACTAGCTTTTTTTACTCTTTTTTCTTCTAGTGGTAAAAGAGCGTGTTCGACCGCCTCATCAACACTTTTGATTAAAACTATTTCGATTTTGTCTTTAATTTCGCTTGGAACGCGTTCAACTTCTTCTTTGTTCGCAAGTGGAAACAAGACTTTTTTAATTTTGGCTCGAACTGCGCCGATGATCTTTTCTTGGACACCGCCAATTGGTAGTGCCTTGCCCATCAGTGATACTTCACCAGTCATTGCCACATCACAATTAACTTTACGACCGGTCAAAACACTAATGATACCTACTGTCATGGCAATGCCTGCGCTATTACCATCTTTTGGGGCCGCATCGGGGAAGTGAACATTAATCGTGGTTTTTTCAAATGCATCTTCATCAATGCCATAGTGCGTGGCAAAACTTCTGACGTGAGTGACGGCAATTTGGCCACTCTCTTTCATCATTGCCTCAAGGTTACCTGTAACATTAATTGTTGCACTGCCTTTATAAGTCGTTACTTCTAGAGGAAGTATATCACCACCAATATCACCAATAACAGCAAGGCCAGTAACGACACCAACGCGTGATTCACTTTCTTTTTCCGTCATCCTCATGAGTTTTTCACCCATGTGACGTGATATTTCACCTGCGTCCAATTCAAGTTTTGGATTCTTATCTTGTAAGATTTCAACTGAAACTTTACGTAAGACCGAGGCGATCGCCTTATCTAAACCACGGACACCAGCTTCAAAGGTATAGTGGTCGATTAGTTCAATAATTCCATCTTCAGTAAATTTAATGTCGTAACCATCTAAACCATGCTCCTGAATTTGTTTGGGCACGAGATGGCGCGTAGCAATATTTATTTTTTCATTTTGGGTATAAGGTTTAAGTGGAATTAACTCCATCCGATCTAGTAGTGGACGAGGAATATTTCGCACATTATTAGCAGTTGCAATAAACATCACTTTCGAGAGATCATAACTTTCTTCAATATAGTGATCGGTAAATGCTTTATTTTGTTTTGGATCAAGAATTTCTAAAAGTGCACTACTTGGGTCACCTTGACGTGATTGGGCTAATTTATCGACTTCATCAAGGACAAAAACAGGATTGATCGTTCCGCCCTTGCGCATCGAAGAAATAATCGTTCCTGGTTGACTACCAATATACGTTCTTAAAAAACCTCTAAGCTTTGCTTCATCATCAACACCACCAAGACTACTTTTAACAAGTTTACGCCCTAGTGCGCGGGCAATCGACATCGCTAAACTAGTCTTGCCAGTACCAGGAGGGCCATAAAAACATATAATTGGAGAACGGAGATTTTGTGACATCCGCTTGACGGCAATGTATTCAACAATACGTTTTTTGGGGTCTTCAAGTCCATAATGATCTTCATCAAGGACCTTAGCAACATTCTCCAGATCAAGATTATCAATTGTTTCTTGGTCGTATGGAAGATTTAAAATCCAATCAAGATATTCGAGTGTACGCGCTCTTTCATTGTCGTTTTTACTCATTCTTCTCAATTCTTTTTTTACTTTGCGAACGACACTCTCAGGATAAAATCTTTGTTCGAGTCGTTTTAAAATTTCCTCGTTTGTATCTAAATCTTCTTCATCATCACCAGCTTTGATATTGGGGTTTTTAGGTGGTTCTTCGCTAGTTTTAGTTTCAACATTACCTTGATTACGAATAATTTGATTGATAGCGTTGATATTGTTTGATTGCATATCTTCATTGATAATCGAAATAATCGCCTCTAAGCGTTTCGTAGTATCAAGTTCCTCGAGTAGCCGTTGCTTTTGTTCTGTATTATTAATTAATTGGTTACAAACATAATAGGTGACCCGTTCCAAACTAATCTCATTAGCAAAGTAGGGACGAATAGCTTTAATAATATTGCCAGTTATATCAGAATTTTCCATGATTAAATCAATCAGACGTTGGACACCAGCCTGAGCGTCATATTTATCGTTAACTTCTAGACTTAGAACAGTATCTGCTTCGGCAAGAAAATAGGATTCATTAACTTTTTCAATGCTGGTAATCCTAACCCGAGCAATCGGTTCAAGTCGCACCGTAACATAATTTGGTCGTGGACGAATTTTTGTCAGTTTCGCCACGACACCGATCTCATAGATATCTTTAAATTCTGGTTTATTTTCAGTATAAACCTTTTGTGTTGTTACAATCACGAGACTCTCAGCGCTACTTTTTGCCGCTTCGATCGCTTTTCGTGTAAAACTGCGTCCTACATCAAGATCATCGCTCTCAATGCCCGGAAAGTATACTTCACCCCTTGTAACTACAAGGGGAAGTTTATATGTTAGTACTCTTTGTTTAATCATAAAACCTCCTAGTTATATAAGTAATTATACTAGATTTTATAAATAAAATATTTATAAATACTCTGGTAAGTAAAAAGCCCAATTAAATGGGCTTTCAATCAACAAAATTTTATGATTACTTGTTGTTATCAACAAGGAAATCAAGAATTAATCTTTGGCGAATCTCACGTTTTAGACCATCGATATTGTCACCAAGAATTTCCCGAACTTTGGCTTCTTCCATATTGTACTGAGCCGCCATTTTTGCAATTTCAAAGTCGACAAGTTTTTCATCAGCTTCAATTTTTTCTAATTTGGCAATTTCATTTAAAACGAGGAATCCATCAACATTTTTCTTGGCGTCGGCTTTAAGGCGAGCTTCGAAATCTTCTTCTTTTTGGCCAGTTAATTCCAAATATTTTGTTAGGTCAAGCCCTTGACCTTGAATTTGTTTGAGCGTATTTTCTTTAGCGTTCTTTGCTTCTTGTTCATAGACATCGTCGGCTACTTCAAGCTTACTTGTTTTTACTATTTCATTGACTAGTTTATCAACATAGCGATTCTTTTCTTCGGTTTCAGCTTCACGAACCATGTCTTCTTTTAAATGGGCACGAAGTTCATCAAGTGTTTTTGTGCCATGGTGATTTAGCGTCGCAGCAAAGTCATCATCTAGTGCAGGGATTTGTTTGGATTTGACTTCATGGACTTTAACTTTAAACGTTGCGTCTTTACCTTTGAGATTTTCATGATAGTTTTCTGGGAAGGTCACATTGACATCAAGCTCATCACCGGCTTTTTTACCGACTAATTGCTCTTCAAATCCAGGAATAAATTGACCACTGCCAAGTTCTAATTCATGATTTTCTGCCTTACCACCTTCAAAGGCAACACCATCAGTGAACCCTTCAAAATCGATAATAACAGTATCACCAAGCTCGGCTGGTGCTTCTTTTAATACTAATTCAGCGTTATCAGCTTGCATTTGTAAAAGTTTTGCTTCAACTTGTGCATCAGTTACTTCAACCTTTTCATGGCCGATTTTTAAACCTTTATAGTCGCCTAATTTAACATCGGGCATCATCGTAACGATATAGACAATTTGTAGATCAACGTCACTTAATTTTGTGATGTTGTAACTTGGTGAAGAGATGTAGGATACCTTGTTTTCTTTAATGGCGAAAGTGAAACCTTCATTTAATAGTTCACCAACAGCTTCGTTGATAACCTTTTCTTGATCGACTTGTTTGCGAGCTAATGCTTCAGGAGCTTGTCCCTTACGAAAGCCTTTAACAGTCACGTCTTTGATTAATTTTTTTACCGCTACTTCTTGGGCGGCCTTAAACTCTTCAGTCGAGAAATCAACTGTGATTTCCATACGACCATTTTCTTGTTTTGTAATTTTTGATTGCATGATATTTCTCCTTAAATACAACAAAAGTAATTATATATAATTAGTAGGTGATAATCAACCCTGATACATGCCTAAATGATACTTTTTGTCTATTTTTTTAATAGTTTCTATCGAAATACCGTGTTTGGCAAAGAAACTAACGCCATCAATATCATTTTGCATATACATATTTGCTAAATAGACAAAATATAGACTAACAGCATAAATATCATCTTTATCAATTGTGAATGGAAAAAGATCAATTAGTTTACGTATTGTTAACTGCTGAGCAAAGCTATGGATGGTTGTATTCTTATTATATTTATTAAGTTCATTAACTAGATTATTATATGCCGAACTACTTTCAATAGTGTAATAGGAACTAAAATCGAAGGGAATAATATCACCAAAATAATTGATCTCATAAACACCAGAAAAATGTTGTTCTATTCCTGTTATTAATAAGTAGAGAATGTTTTGTCCAAAGTCTTTCTTAAAAACTTTTCTAATTTCTCCGAGAAATTGCTTGATTAGTTCCGGGTGCTTGCGTAAAAAATTGAAAGCTAGTAATACATCATTTAATTTATCACTAACGATCTTATTCTCGATTAATTGAATTGTTTTTGTTGTATCACTAGTTTGCATCCGTATTTCTTTTTTGATTTTTATGATTAAAGAACGCATATGTTCTTCAATTTCTTGTGAAACGTAGGGGAGCGATTGGTAGTCTTTAATTTGCTCTAATGCTTCAACAAATAGTTTTAGCTCCATCATTGTTTTAATGTGTAAATCTAGTGTGGCCTGCGGATTTAGTTTAAAAAGTTCATAGTTGTTGCTACTTATTGTCATGAGCGCGTCTTTATATTTACCTTCCCGTAAATCGCTTTTAATCTTTTCAATTAAAATAAATAATTTTTCTTCCATAGTCTAAATATTAGCATAGTAAAATTATTTTATGAGTAAAGTAGCACTAAATTGATAATAATTTATCTAGAGTAACGAGAGTGAAAAGCAAGCATGTTGCAATGGACTTGTCACTTATCAAGGATAGTGATATTGACATTTACATTGCACTTGAGCCATAAAGAGCGTAAAATAAGCACCGGTCTAAAAAAGGAAGTCTTTTATGAAACAAAACAAAATTCGCAACATCGCTATTATTGCCCACGTCGATCATGGTAAAACAACACTTGTCAATCAGTTATTGGAATATTCCGACACACTTGAAGAACATAATGTTTTAGCCGAACGTGCTCTTGATTCCAACCCGATCGAAAAGGAGCGGGGAATTACAATTTTAGCAAAGACTACAGCGATACAATATAAGGATTATCGCATCAATATTTTAGACACACCTGGTCATGCTGATTTTGGTGGTGAAGTCGAACGAATTATGAACATGGTTGATGGCTGTTTACTACTTGTTGATGCCTTTGAAGGGACAATGCCACAGACGAGATTTGTACTAAAAAAGGCCCTACAAGCTAATGTCAAACCAATCGTCGTTATCAACAAAGTCGATCGACCAAACACAGATACCCCCCAAGTAATTGAAGATGTCCTTGAACTGTTTCTTGAATTAGGGGCACCCGACCATATGCTCGATTTTAAAGTCGTTTATACCTCAGGCTTACGGGGAACATCTTCTTTTGAACAACAACCCGATCGCCAAATCGAAGGGATGGAAGCTATTTTTGCCACAATCATTAATGAAGTTCCACCGCCTGATGTCGATATTGATGGCCCACTTCAATTTCAAGCGACGCTACTAGATTACAACGATTTTGTTGGTCGGATTGGTATTGGCCGCATCAAACAGGGAACTATTCGCGTAAATGATATGGTTACCTGTGTGCGCCTTGATGGTACACTTGTCAACTTTAGAGTTCAAAAGTTATATGGTTATTTAGGTCTTAATCGCCTCGAGATTTCCGAAGCAAGTGCTGGACAAATTGTTGCCGTAGCAGGGCTTCCTGATTTAAGCGTTGGCGAAACAATCAATGCTTTTAATAACCCTGACCCCTTGCCATTACTTCATATTGATGAACCAACATTAATGATGACATTTGGCACTAACACTTCTCCTTTTATTGGTCAAGATGGTAAACATTTAACTGCCCGTAAAATCGAGGAAAGACTATTTCGTGAAGTGCAAAAAGATGTCAGTTTAAAGTTTAGTCGAATCCCCAATAGTGAAAGTTGGATTGTCTCTGGTCGAGGAGAATTACACCTTTCGATTCTAATTGAAAATATGCGTCGTGAAGGCTATGAACTTCAAGTCTCAAAGCCCGAGGTAATTATTAAAAATGTTGATGGGGTCGCCCATGAACCATATGAGGATGTGCAAATTGATGTTCCTAATGAATTTCTCGGTGTAATTATGGAAACACTTGGTGGACGTGGTGCCGATCTAGTCGACATGCATAGTGATGAAATAACAACACGCTTAAACTATGTCATTGCCAGTCGTGGCCTATTAGGATTTATGACAAACTTTATGACACTTACTAAGGGTTATGGCATTATTTCACACACATACAAAGAATACCGACCAATGAGTGGCGGCCAAGTTGGACGCCGGCAAATCGGTGTCCTAGTGGCCACTGAAAGTGGAACAGCTACTGCTTATGCACTCCAACATTTAGAGAGTCGCGGTACACTATTTATTAGTCCAGGAACCAAAGTCTATGAAGGAATGATTGTTGGCGAAAATCGCTACGAAATGGATTTAGCGGTTAATGTGACAAACACAAAAAATCTCACCAATCAAAGGGCGGCTAACAAGGATATGAAAGTGGTTTTAAAAACACCACGACTATTAACAATCGAAGGATGTTTGGATTATATTAATCCTGATGAACTAGTTGAAATCACACCTTTTAACTTCAGAATGCGCAAAAAGATTTTAAACACACAAGAAAGAAAAAAATCTGATTCTCGTGCAAAATATGGCGATTAAGTCATTTATTAGTTGTTATATAGTTATTAAATAGTATTGATTAATAAGGATGCACTATGCATCCTTATTTTTATTTTTGAAAAAAGCGACAATACTTGGTAACTCTTCACCTTTTTTTACGAGTGGTATTTTTAATAATGCTATAACAATAAAGTAGCTTCCCACCCCGGCAATAATACCTATAAGGAGACCAATAACAACATCACTAGTAAAATGAACCATAAAATATATTCTTGTATATCCCATCAAAAGTGGAACGAATAATATCAATGGTGACCACTTCTTTTTAAACATTAGAAATAGGGGGAAACTAAAAGCCATTGCCGCTGTGGCATGTCCTGAAGGAAAGGCGTATCCGTCTTGTGCTAGTGCTCCAGCTTCAAGCCACCATAAATAGTAATCACTATTTTGATCAAGAAAAGGGCGAGGACGAGCAATAATATTTTTTAATAGTACATTTGTTAATAACGCCCCAATCAACAAAGAAACAAGCGCCATCAGTCCTGTTACTCTTGTTTTTTTAAATAGAAGCATCACGAAGGCAATGACAATGAAGACCATCCCACCATTTCCTAATAGTGTTACAAGTTTTAAAAATCCTGAAACGAAGTCGCCAGCCCCCCGATAAAATTCATGAGCCCATTTGGCAAAGTCGTAATCAACGCGGTCAATAATGTTTATTAGCATTAAATTATTCATAAAATCACCTCAGTAATAGTTAAATATATTATATATATTTTTATAATCTAGTTCTAGTTAAGAAAAAAACTAGCAGTGTTGGCTGCTAGTTAACTTCTATAAAATTTCCTTCAATTCACTTATATCATCAATTTGATAGGTGGTATTGACGAACTCTTCTTCCCGACCAAATCCATAACGGCATGCTACAGTATCAATCTCATTAGCGTGTCCGCTTTCCATATCATGAATACGGTCACCAATCATTAGTATTGGCCCAGCTAGTTCATGTTTGATGGCCTTTAGTATATCTTTCTTGGGAATGTATCCGTATTGTTCAGAAACAACAAAGCGGTCAAAATAACGATCAAGTTGAAATTGTTGACGATTACGTTCCATATAATATATCTTTGAATTAGATAAATAGACTAAATAATATCCCTTGTTTTTTAAGTACTCTAAAGTTTCAAGCGCACCCTGATAAAGTTTTGCTTGACTATTTTCGATCGCTCGACTCATTTCTTCGCCAATCATTTTTGAAACAACTTCGATAACATCTAAGGGTAATTTTGGCCGAAATGAACCCCACATTTCTAATGGATTTTGTCCAAGAAAACTAGCAACTTCTTCGCGGGTCCAGTTTTTATGCTTTTGCAAACCATGAGCGACTAAATAATCAAACGCCTTTAAAAAGGCCGGAAAATAAATTTGAATGCTATCATGAATTGTTCCATCATAATCAAGGCAAATTGTGCGATACTTCATCATTATTCTTTAAATTTGAGCATATGGCCCATTTTATCTTTCTTCGTTTTCATATAAAACTCATTACGTTCATTGTGGTTGAGTTGAATTGGTTCTCGACTAGTAATCTCAATTCCATAACCACTGAGACCAGAAAGTTTTAATGGATTATTCGTCATTAATTTAACTTTTGTTACACCTAAATCCGAAAGTATTTGTGCACCAATTCCATAATCACGAAGATCTTCAGCAAACCCAAGTGCAAGATTAGCCTCAACGGTGTCCATTCCCTTATCTTGTAGATTATAAGCCTTAATTTTGTTAATAAGACCAATGCCTCGGCCCTCTTGTCGCATATAGACAAGAACACCTTTACCGGCTTTTTCAATTTTATCAAGTGCGGCTTGTAGTTGTTCACCGCAGTCACACTTCATTGAGCCAAAGGCATCACCTGTTAAGCATTCAGAGTGAACCCTAACTAATACTTCTTCACCTGGTTTAATATCACCTTTAACCAGGGCAACATGGTGTTCACCACTGATCGAGTTTTCAAAGCCAATCATTCTAAACTCTCCATGACTCGTAGGTAAATTTGCTTCAGCGGCCCGCCGAACAAAATTTTCTGAACGTTTTCTAAACTCAATTAATGTTGAAACAGATGTTAGTTTAAAATTTAACTTATCGGCTAATTCTTTTAATTCGAGCAAACGGTATGGTTCACCGTTTTCCTTAACAATAATTGAAGTGACTCCGGCCGGATAGAGCCCCGCAAATTTGGCAAGATCAACTGAAGCTTCAGGTCGGCCAGCGCGCTTTAAAACGCCACCTTGACGATATTGAATTGGAAAAATAACTCCCGGCTGCTTGAATGACTTGGGTTTTGTATGCTTATCAATAATCGCATCAATTGTTGCTAAAATTTTATCAATTTTTTCCCCATCGTAAGGATATTCAACCGACATAACTTTAGCGGTTTGATAGGCAGCAATTGTTTGCTCATAAAGGGCATGGATATCTAAAAAGTGAAACCTTTCTTTATCGGCTGTAATATTAATAATACCTTGACCATACTTTTCAAATAATTCAAGACTTTTACGGTCAATTTTGCTTGCCGCCATCAGAAAATCACCAGTATTATCCTCATCATAATCATCGACAAGAATAATCGGTCGGCCAAGTTTAATTTCTTCTAGTACTTCTTCAATCGTGTTAAATAGGTTATGCATTATTTTGCTCCTTTGCAATTGTTCCTTCAACGAGTAGATTGTCATCAAAATGATGATATTTAATATTAGTTAGGGCCGTGGCATCAGTAATAAATCTAACACCAAAGTCATCAAGCGGACCTTTAGCGCGATTGCCACCAATTAATTTGGGAGCAATAAAGGCATATACTTTATCAACGATGCCGGATTTAATGGCCTGAGCGTGCGTATAAGCACCACCCTCAATCAACACTGAGTCAATCTTTTCTTGACCAAGAATATCAGAAAGATGATTTAAATCAATCGTGTCCATTTGAATAATACGAACTCCCTGCTCAGTGAGATTTTTGTCGGTTTTTGTACTTACAATCCACGTTGCTTGTTGCTTGGCACTTTGAATTACATAAGCATCGCGAGGTATTCGTAGTTGTGGATCAATAACTATTCTAATGGGATTTCTACTTTTGCCACTTAATCGCGTGTTAAGCTGCGGATCATCACTAATAATTGTATTAACGCCAACCATAATCGCCATATATTTGTTTCTCAATTTATGAACATATTTTCGCGCTTTTTCATTGCTGATCCACTTAGAATCACCAGTTTCAGTCGCGATTTTTCCATCAATCGTCATCGCGTATTTAACTGCAACAAAGGGTTTTTTAGTCGCGATGTATTTGAGAAAAATTTCATTTTGATCAGAAACATTTTTTTCGAGCAGCCCATACTCGACTTGAATTCCCGCCTTTTGCAAAATCTCAATTCCCTTAAAATTTACAAGCGGATTAGGATCCGTTTTAGCAATCACGACTTTGGAAATCTTCTTTTCGACAATTTTAAGCGCACAAGGCGGTGTCTTGCCGTAATGTGCACAGGGTTCAAGCGTGACAAACATCACTGCTCCTGTTACATCTTCATTCGCATTATTAAACGCATTAACCTCGGCATGGGGGCCACCATAAAGCTGATGATAACCCTCGCCAATTATTCGCCCATCCTTAACAATTAGGGCGCCAACGAGTGGATTAGGATTAACAAAACCTTCACCTTTAGCGGCGAGATCAATAGCTTTTTTCATAAAAATGACTTTTTCTTTAGCTTCCATAACTTATCCTCCTATCATTTTAAACAATCCAACTATCAAGGCAAGAATATTACTCATCGTCGTGGTGTAATTATCACGTAAAGAAAGGCACTTAGTGACCCTAAAAAAGCCGTAAAAATAAGTGAACTCCACGCTAGTAATGTTGGTGAGAAATTTGCCTGAGTCGTAAGTGCCAAGATGAATAAAATCAAACTTGCGCT
>CAYZOC010000009.1:0-25477 GCA_964480275.1 uncultured Staphylococcaceae bacterium
TTTGTTAGAGGAAAGTCCATGCTCACACTAGCTGCGATGCTAGTAGTGTTTGTGCTAGTGGAAAAAATAACACTAGGTAGGGAGGAGTCCCTAACGGCGGAGCAACACCTAAGTCTACGGATATGGTTGAGTTCCATAACGTGCCACAGTGACGTAGTCTTTGGGAAACTAAAGAGTGGAACGATGGTAAACCCCACAAGTGAGAAACCTAAATATTGGTAAGGGAAATAGCAATAGAGAATTTGAATCTAGCGCTGTATGGCAACATAGATAAATAATTATCCTATGACAGAACATGGCTTACAGGATCGACACTCACTTACTAGGAGTATATGAAAATTAACCCTAAACTTCCTAATTACATTACGATCTTCCGGATGATTATGGTCATAATCGTCCTTATCGTTTTACTTGTTCCTTGGAATAACTTTTTTACTATACCGATGCTTGGTGATATAAGTCTAGTTTACCTTGTTGCTTTTTTCATTTTTGTGATTGCAAGTATTAGTGACTACTTTGACGGATATCTTGCAAGGAAATATCATTTAGTCAGTAATTTTGGCAAATTTATGGATCCTATTGCTGACAAAATGTTGGTAAATAGTCTTTTAATTGTACTTTTGCTCAATCAAGCTCATTCACCCAACCACATGACTGTTCCCTTAATCGCCGTCATTATCATGATTGCTCGAGATCTAGTCGTGGATGGACTTCGTCTTGTCGCAAGCGAGAGAAACATTGTTTTAGCGGCTAATATTTTTGGTAAGTTGAAAACAGTATTTCAAATGGTCGCAATTAGTCTAGTTTTATTAAATGATTGGCCGTTTACATTGATATATGGAAGTCAAATTAAATATGTTTCACTCGTCCTAATTTGGCTCGCGGCCGCGACAAGTCTATTATCAGGAATTATATACGTAGCTAAAAATTTTCAGGTTTTAAAGGAAAATAAACATGAATAAAAAGCACATTCTAGCGTGGTTAAATCATCATAATTTAACTTTAGGTTCAACCGAATCATTGACTGGTGGTCTTTTTGCTAGTTCCGCAGTTGATATACCTGGAGCTTCTAACACTTACAAGGGGTCAATTATTGCCTATGCTAAAGAAGTTAAAGTAGCCCTTGTCAAAGTTAAAGAAGAAACAATTAATACTTATGGCATTGTCTCGAGCAAGACGGCAATGGAGATGGCCGAGGGTGGTCAAGCTCAACTTGGTGTTGACTACTGTATCAGTTTTACAGGCAATGCCGGACCTGGCGTACAAGATAGCAAAGCGGTCGGCGAAGTCTTTATTGGTCTTGCATTCAAAGACCAGTGCATCGTTGAACACTTTAATTTTAGTGGTACTCGCAATGAAATTCGCAAGGCAACCGTTAATCAGGGGTGGGAAATTCTTGAACGTGTGATAAAAGAACAAGATGACGACTATTTATTAATAGGAGAAAATAAAAATGGCAAAAGAAAAAAACACTAGTTTACTAGATACAATCAAAGAAATTGAAAAAACATTTGGCAAAGGAAGTGTGATGAAACTCGGTGAACGTCAACATATTGATGTTGATGTAATTCCTTCAGGTTCGCTCCTTCTTGATGAAGCACTTGGTGTTGGCGGCTATCCAAAGGGTCGTATTGTTGAAATATATGGACCAGAAAGTAGCGGAAAAACGACACTTGCATTACACGCCATCGCGGAATGTCAAAAAAAGGGTGGTGTTGCAGCTTTTATTGATGCCGAACATTCAATTGATCCAGTTTATGCAAAAAGTCTTGGTATCAATATTGATGAATTAATTCTCTCACAACCAGATAGTGGTGAACAAGCACTTGAAATTGCGGAAATGCTCGCGGCCAGTGGTTCGATTGACTTAATTATTGTTGATAGTGTTGCCGCCTTAGTTCCCGAGGCCGAACTTAACGGCGAAATGGGCGACACCCAAGTCGGGCTTCAAGCGCGATTAATGTCAAAAGCAATGCGGAAACTTACCGCAATATTAAATAAGGCAGAATGTACCATCATCTTTATTAATCAGCTCCGGGAAAAGGTCGGAATCATTTATGGAAATCCAGAAACAACAAGTGGAGGTCGCGCCTTAAAATTCTATTCGTCAATCCGCATTGATATTCGTCGGGGCGAAGCCTTAAAAGATGGAGCGCGTTTGATTGGTAATACGGCAAAAATTAGAATCGTCAAAAATAAAGTCAGTCCACCATTCAATGCCTGTGAAGTTGACATCATTTATGGTAAAGGTATTTCCAAAATTGGTGAAATAGTCGACTTAGCAAGCAAACGTGATTTAATTAAAAAGTCTGGATCATGGTACGAAGTAAATGGCGAGAAGATGGGACAAGGCCGAGAAGCCGCACAAAATTTCTTGTTAGAAAGACCCGAACTTTTAAAAGAAATCGAACTTCAATTAAAAAAGAAAAACATCTAATAAAATATGGTTAGATACTTGTCTAACCTTTTTTTATTAAAGCGCTTTTTTATCGATGATAATTTCTTTTATTCAATTCTTTATTTTGCTATAATAAAATCACTCAAACGAGTAATTGTCCTGAACACATTTAGGATTAGTCATATTTATCTTTTAAAAACATAGCAATATATTAATAAACATGTCTTATTTCTAGTGTGATGGCAATTTTATGCCATTTTTGGCATTAATAAACAATTAATTTACTAACGCTTAAATGCAAAAGAGAGGAAATCAAAATGGAAATTAATTTTATGGTTAGTACCATTGATTTACCGATTGCACTAATTCTGTTTATTGTTTTGTTTATACTTGGTGTTGTTTTAGGGCTTGTTATTTTTTATCTCATCCCTATTTTCAAGGCTAAGGCTGCTTTAAAACGCGCTGATAAAATAATTTCAGACGCTGAATTAAAAGCAGGACACATCACTAAAAATGCAGAGCTAGATGCCAAACAAAAGGTAATCGAAGGCAAACAAGAACTAGACAAAGAAGTCAAACAAAGAAAAGCCGATCTTGCTGAGCAACTCCGTCTAATCACAGAACGGGAAAAAGCCGTTGAACGCCGTGACCTTGCACTAATGAGTAAGGAACAAAGTTTAGATGCCAAGCATGAAAATGTCTCCAATAAAATGCGCTCGTTAGAAGAACGCGAATTTGAACTCCAAAAGAAGATTGATTCAATTATTGAAGAGCTTGAAAAAGTCTCACAAATGACTGTCAATCAAGCCAAAGAAGAATTATATGAGCGAGTTAACGCTAAACTTAATCGCGAAATTTCTATTTATATGAAAAATCGTGAAGATGAAGCAGAAGAAACCGCTAATGAAAAGGCTCGGGAAATACTTGCCCTAGCAATCAATAAGTATTCACAAGAAGTCACAACTGAAAGAACAGTTAGTGTTGTCGAACTGCCTAATGATGAAATGAAGGGAAGAATTATTGGTCGTGAAGGTCGTAATATTCGCACACTCGAACAATTATTAGGCGTGGATATTCTCATTGATGATACGCCTGAAGCTATCACTGTTAGCTGCTTTGATCCAATTAGAAGAGAAGTAGCACGTCGCGCACTTGATGTCTTAATTAAGGATGGACGGATTCAACCAAGTCGGATTGAAGAAGTTGTCGTTAAAGTTAAAGAAGAACTCGAAGAAGTCATTCAAAAAGCTGGTCGTGAAGCTGTATTTGAACTTGGGCTTACTAATGTTCACAAGGAAATGATCAGTTTTATTGGTCGTTTAAAATATCGGACATCGTATGGACAAAGTGCCTACAAACATAGTATTGAAGTTGCTCATCTTGCTGGCATGATGGCTAGTGAGTTGGGGCTTGATCCCGTTAAGGCCAAACGTGCAGCATTTTTCCACGACATTGGTAAATCAGCCGACTTTGAACTCGAAGGCAGTCACGTTGAAATTGGTGCGCGATTAGCTAAGAAATTTGGTGAACCTGATTATGTCATTGACGCAATTGAATCGCACCATAATGACAAACCAGCGCGCTTTATCTATTCCCAACTAGTTATCGCCGCTGATACATTATCAGCAGCAAGACCAGGCGCTCGTAGTGAAACGCTTGAAAAATATATCAAACGAATCGAACAACTCGAGGCAATTTGTAATTCCTATGAAACGGTTCATACATCGTTTGCAATGCAATCTGGTCGTGAAGTTCGTGTAATGGTCGTCCCAGAAAAACTCGATGATATTGGGGCCTATAATCTCGCACGCGAAATACGCGAAAAAATTGAAAATGAAATGACCTATCCTGGGCAAATAAAAGTATCTGTTATTCGTGAATTTAGAGCCCAAGATATTGCTAAGTAGGACCTTAGATGCGAATCCTTTTTATCGGTGATATCGTTGCTAGGGTTGGCCGTGAGACTGTTGCCGCCCTCCTTCCTCTTGTGGTCAAAGAACATAATATTGATCTCGTAATCGCTAATGGTGAAAACGCAACTCATGGTAAGGGATTAACTAAAAAACATTATCATGAATTATTAGCTAGTGGCATTGAGGTGATTACGCTTGGTAATCATTATGACGATAAGGAAGAAATACGACGCTACATTGACGAAACAGAAAATCTTGTACGTCCAATTAATATTAAAGAAAACTACCCTGGAAGGGGTAGTTTAGTTGTAACTAAAAATGGAATTAAAGTCCGGATTACAAATGTATTATTACAAAGTTTTATGAAAGAAGAAGTGTTAAGCCCCTATGGAAGCATTGCTCTGCTTCTTGGGGAGGTTGAACCATCGATTCATATTATTGATTTACATGGAGAAGCAACTGCGGAAAAGCTGGCATTAGCCTATGCTTTTGATGGAAAAGCTAGTGCCTTTTTAGGTACACATACCCATGTTCAAACTCGTGACTACCAAATATTTGCAAATGGCAGTGCCTACATAAGCGATGTAGGAATGACTGGTCCTAAAAATGGTATCATCGGAGTTGAAAAAAATAGTGTCATTCAAAAGATGTGGTTTGATCGCACGACTCGCTATGTTTATGACAATAAAGATGAGGGTATTTTTAGTGCGGTTGTACTTGATATTGATGAAGAAACATTCAAAACTAAAGAAATCTACCCCCTATACTTAACGAAGAGGTAATAATGGCAAAAAAAATCATTCTCAATAAACCATCACTTGTAAAAGCAAGAAATCGGCGACCTGGTCGCATAAATTATCAGTGTTTTAACCTTGATATTCCTTTACGTGTTCAATCAACACTAGGCGGAAAATATTATTATATTCACACTTATGGCTGTCAAGCAAATATTCGTGATGAGGAATCAATGGCAGGTTTACTAGAAAGTGCGGGCATGCTTAGAACTAGTGATGTCAAAGCGGCAAGTTTAATCATTTTAAACACTTGTGCAATCCGCGCTAATGCCGAAGAAAAGCTTTTTGGTGAGGTTGGTTCCTTGAAAGCACTTAAACGTGACAACAAGGATTTGATTGTGATTGTGTCTGGTTGTATGGTTCAGCAAGAGAGTGCGCTTGAACGGTTGATAAAATCTTATCCCCAAGTTGATATCTTCTTTGGGACCAACTCGATTCATAAAATTCTTGAACTAGTTGATATGCACTTATCAAGTGGTCAAAAGGTCATTGACGTAAATAGCGAAGATATTACTATTTATGAGGATGTGCCTGTAAGTCGCGTCGAAGAATATAAAGCTTTTGTCAATATTTCCTATGGTTGTGACAAATTTTGTACTTATTGCATTGTTCCATATACGCGCGGTAAAGAACGCAGTCGTAAATTCATTGATATTATTCATGAGTGTGAAGTTCTTGTCAGATCTGGCTATCAAGAAATTACCCTTGTTGGTCAAAATGTTAATGCTTATGGTCTTGACTTGAAAGACGGTGAACGTTTTAGTGATCTACTAGAGGCAGTTGCAAAACTAGGCATTCCTCGCCTCCGTTTTATTACATCGCACCCATGGAATTTTGATGATGATATGATTGATGTAATTGCTAAATACGATAATATTATGAAGAGTGTTCATCTTCCCCTTCAGTCTGGTGATGATGACATTCTCAAATTAATGGGACGCCGCTATACTGTTGCTTCATACTTAGAACTTGTTGCTAAACTAAGAAACAAGATGCCAAACATTGCTCTAACTACGGATATTATTGTAGGTTTTCCTAACGAAACTGATGAGCAATTTTTAGGGACACTAAAAGTTGTTGAACAAGTTGGCTATAGTGGAGCATTTACCTTTATATATTCACCACGTGTTGGAACACCCGCTGCGAGGATGAAGGATGATGTTAGTCAAGAAGTTAAACATCAACGCTTTGATCAACTAAAAGTTATTGTTGAAAAGTCAGTTGAGCAATATGCAAATAGTCTTGTTGGCCAAATTAAAGCAGTTCTTGTCGATGGAACCAGCAAGAAAAATGATCAACGACTCAGTGGTTATACTGAAGAAAATAAAGTCGTGCACTTTCAAGGAACTAGTGAACTTGTTGGTAAAATTGTCCTTGTAAAGATCTTAGCAAGTCATGTCTATCATCTTGAAGGAGAACTTGTTGATGGCAAATATCAGTAACAAAATAGATGAGTTAAGCACGAGTTTTTTCGAACTTCAGTTGGTAAAAGACTATTTTCATCAAGTTGATTTGATCAATGAAAATGAGGAGCTACTCCTCCTTAGTGATCGAGTAAAAAAACTTCAGAGGATGATGACTCTTAATGTTGCAAACAAAGAAGAACATGAAAGATATAAGGTGGAATACGAGCAAAAGCTTAATGAATATAACGCTCACCCCTATATTGTCAACTACACTTACTTAAAAAACGAAGTTGAAGACTTGTTAACGCAAATCAAAAAAATCATTGAAATTACCTAGCCACGATTACTAAATTGTGGCTTTTTTATTAGTTAACTAATAATTATGTTAAAATAATTCTTATTAGAGGACGCTATATGAAACAAGAAAATTATACGCCAATGATCATGCAATATCTGGATATTAAAAAAGCAAATCCCGGTGTTTTAATAATGTTTAGGCTTGGAGATTTTTATGAGTTTTTCTTCGAAGATGCCCAACTTGTTAGCAAGGTTCTACAACTAGTTTTAACAAGAAAAGCAGCCGGAAACAATCAAAAAATCCCAATGTGTGGAATTCCATATCACGCAAGTAGATCTTATTTGGCAAAACTAGTGGCCGCGGGTTATAAAGTTGGAATTGTTGAACAACTTGAAGATCCAAGTAGTGCCAAAGGATTAGTTGAGCGTGGAGTTGTGCAAATTGTCACACCTGGTGCGGTGATTGATTTTGACGAAACTCATAATAATTTTATTATTGCTCTAGATGAGACCCTTGTTGACTACGCACTTTGTTATGCCGATGTTTCAACTGGTGATATATCGGTGGCCCGGCTTGATAAATCGAGTTCTAGCCTTGCTAACTTTATCGCAAATCTTGGCGCTAAGGAAGTTGTTGTTAGTAGTATGTTTGATCCTAAACTGATCAAAAGAATCGAAGAAACATTCCATGTAGTTACTTCTTATGAAGATGACAATAATCTTAAGAACAACTATCAAGAACTATTTGCCCATGTTAAAGACCAAGGATTAATTCGTGTCGCTGCGCGATTATTGAACTATTTAGTTAAAATTGAACGCCGGGAATTAAATTATTTTAAATTAATTAATGTCAGTAAACCGAGTGATTTTCTCCAAATTGACCAATTTAGTCGAGTCAACCTTGAATTAACTAGAACAATTAGAAGCGAAGATAAGTTTGGTTCGCTATTTTGGTTGTTGGATGATACAAAGACTGCAATGGGCCGGCGCTTACTAAAGAATTATATCAATCAGCCCCTACGAGATTTAAGCAAAATTTATCGGCGGCAGCTGATGATTGATGCCCTAATTGTCAATTATATAACACGTGAAGAAGTCAAAGAAGCAATGCAGGAAATTTATGATTTTGAACGTATTATTGCCAGGATTAGTTTTGGAAATGCCAATCCTAAGGAGCTGTTACGGTTAAAACATTCACTCAAGGCCTTTGAAACATTAAAGGAAAAGATTTTAAAAATTGATAGTCCTGAACTAACTAATTTAGTTGAAAGAGCCTTTGATAGTATCCCTCTTATTAATCTATTAGAAAAGGCCATCAGTGAAGATGCACCATTAGTCATTGCAAATGGCGATATTTTCAATTTTGGTTACAATCAACAACTCGATGAACTGATCAAAATCAGTAAAAATAGTCGTCAGTTTATTCTCGAGCTTGAAGAGCAAGAAAAGCAAAAAACAGGGATTAAGAATTTAAAGATAGGTTATAATCGTGTTTTTGGTTATTACATCGAAGTTACAAATTCACAACTCGAGCTAGTTAAAGACGAGTATGGTTATATTCGTAAGCAAACAACCAAGAATGGTGAACGCTACATCAATGAGACGCTCAAAGAAAAGGAAAGTCAAATTTTAAGTGCTGAAGAACGTAAAAGTGAACTTGAAAAGCACTTATATTTTGAACTACTTAATGAAATAAAAAAACTCACCCGTAAAATCCAAGTAGTGGCAGACATTGTCGCCGAGTTGGATGTAATGGCGAGCCTTACTTCTGTTTGTGTTAAACACAACTTTCAAAAACCAACCTTTAATCAAAAGCGTCTTGTAGAAGTTAAGGCCGGGCGTCATCCAGTTGTTGATACAGTTCTTAAGAAAAATAAGTATGTTGCTAATGATATTATCATGGATGAAGATACAGACATTCTTTTAATCACTGGGCCTAATATGGGTGGTAAATCGACCTATATGCGTCAGTTAGCACTTATCATCATCCTCGCACAAATGGGATGTTTTGTGCCAGCAGAAGGCGCATCTTTGATGATTTTTGATCAAATATTTACACGAATAGGTGCTAGTGATGATCTAGTAAGCGGGCAATCAACATTTATGGTTGAAATGAGCGAGGCTAATGTTGCGCTTCGAAATGCTAGTGAAAATTCGCTATTGATCTTTGATGAGATTGGCCGCGGAACGGCAACTTATGATGGGATGGCGTTAGCCCAAGCAATGATTGAATATGTTGCTACCAATATACGAGCAAAAACGGTATTTTCCACTCATTATCACGAACTTACATTTTTAGAAAACGAAATAGATAACCTTAAAAATATCCATGTCGAAGTAAAGGAAAACAAGGAGGATATCACCTTCCTCTACAAGGTTAAGAGTGGGCCTATGAATAAGTCTTATGGAATCAACGTGGCAACACTTGCTGACTTGCCGTACCCAATTATTAAACGGGCAAAAGAAGTGCTAAACCTTCTCGAACTAGGACATAATCCTAAAGTTAGACCTAACGAAGAGTTTAAAAAAGCACAGCCTGATCAAGACTTACTTGAAGAGATACGCGCAATTGATCCTAATCGTCTCACGCCGTTAGCAGCGCTTGAAATTCTAGTTAAGATCAAACAAAGGGTTGACGAAAATGAGTAAGATTCATGTGATGGAAACTAACTTAGCCAACCAAATTGCGGCTGGTGAAGTAATTGAGCGTCCTGCTAGCGTAATCAAAGAATTAGTTGAAAATTCCCTTGATGCTGGCGCTAAAATAATCCTGATAAAAGCAAATAATGCTGGACGCACATACATTTATGTTGAAGATGATGGCGAAGGAATGAATCGGGATGATGCAAAAAGGGCCTTTTTACGTCACGCTACAAGTAAAATTTTTGATGAATTTGATCTTTTTCGCATTAAAACACTAGGATTTCGTGGCGAAGCGCTGGCCTCTATCGCCGCCATCAGTCAAGTAAAAATGACGACAAGCACCGGTAGTGGTGTAGGTAGTGAAATTATTATAAGTGGCGAGAAAATGGAAGTTAGTGACTCCGCTTTAAGAAAAGGGACAGTCGTTGAAGTCAGTGAACTATTTTATAACACTCCTGCTCGCTTAAAATATTTAAAGAGTGATTATACTGAAGTGAGTGCAATAATCGATGTTGTTTCTAGACTTGCCCTCGCGCACACGAATGTAAGTTTCACCCTTTACATTGACGATAAATTACGATTGACGACGAGTGGAAGAGGCAATTTAAATGAAACAATTATGAATGTGTATGGCACATTTACTGCTAAACATTTAGTTGCCTATGAATTACAAACCGCAGATTTTCATGTGCAAGGATTCCTGGGAAAAGCTGAACTTGCGCGGTCAAATCGTTATGGAATAATAACGAACTTGAATGGACGTAGCGTTTATATGCCCAAAGTGCAAAACGCTATTATTAGTGGCTACCATGATTTTCTTCCGGACACCCGGTATCCCTTTGTTGTGCTTGAACTTAAAATCGAACCTGGACTTGTTGATGTGAATGTCCATCCAAGCAAAAAGGAAGTTCGATTTTCTAAAGAAAAGGAATTAACGGAACTTTTAGTCTCAACAATTCCTCACCATTTACTCGACCAAGATTTAATTTTTGATCCTAATCCTCAGCGTTATATAAATGATGGACCAGTTGCTCAACCTTATAGTGAGCAAACTAGTCTTAATTTCACAAGTAGCCAAGAAGAAAATTTAGAACTACATTTAAAAGTTTCTGATAGTAATGTTGAAGATATTAAACTAGAACAAATAGAAGGGGCGGGAAAACGACCAATACTTTCACCAGTCGCTCAACTTAATTTGACTTACATTATTTGTGAGGATGGGGAGGGTGGTTTTTACTTAGTTGATCAACATGCTGCTGCTGAACGGATTAATTATGAAAAATTTCAGCACGCTCTTAATAAAAGTATTAAAGTCAAGGCGCCGCTTATTCCAATCGTGCTTGAATTCTCTTTAGCTGAAGCATCTCAGCTTGATGATGATAAAATTGCGGCCTTAAAAGCGGTTGGTATAACTCTCGAACCCTTTGGCTCTTCGAGCTTCCGCGCTTTAGAAGTTCCACTTTGGACCGAAGAATATGATGAAAAAATTTATGTCAGCGAAATGATCGAACAAGTCTTTAGTAGTGGGCAAATAGATCAGCAAAAAGTCAGAACCGATGCGATTGCGACGATGGCGTGTAAGGCATCAATAAAAGCCAATATGCGCCTTAGTTATCACGAGCAAAAATCACTAGTTGATGAACTTTTCACAATGAATAATCCTTATACTTGTCCCCATGGTCGCCCAACTGTAATTCATTTTAATAAATATCATCTTGAAAAGATGTTTAAAAGGACCGGTGTATGATTTATATTATTGCTGGTCAAACGGCGAGTGGTAAAACTAAACTGGCCCTTAAATTTGCCCAACTTATTGGTGGGGAAATTATTAATGGTGATGCTTTTCAAGTATATAAGCATTTAAATATCGGTACCGCAAAGCCAACAAAGGAAGAATTTGCCCTTGTTCCGCATCATCTTTTTGATATTGTTGAAATAAATCATCCATTTAATATATATGAGTATCAGAAACTAGCTCGGAAAAAAATCGATCAACTTCTTGCAAAAAAAGTGCCAATTATTATTGTTGGTGGCAGTGGACTATATATAAGAAGTGTCTTGTTTGATTACCGTTTTTCTCAAAGTGTTACTGTCGATATGAGTAACTATTTAAAGATGAGTGATCGTGAGTTACACGAAGAGTTAGTAAAGATTGATCTAGAAAGCTCAAAGAAAATCCACCCTAATAATCGCCGGCGTGTATTAAGAGCGATTGAAATATTTCTACAAAACGGTGTTACTAAAAGTCAATTAGAACAAAGTCAAAATAAACAAGCACTTTATAAATATACAATGGTAACGCTTGAGCGAAGTCGTGAATTCATTGAATATGCAATTCAACAAAGAGTCATTGATATGTTTGCAAGTGGACTTAGGCAAGAACTAGGGCAGTTATTGAAAAGTTATCCAAGCGATAGTCCAGGATTTAAAGCGATTGGCTACAAGGAAATAATTGATAACTTTGACGAAAGCGATGATTTTTTGATCGATTTAATTGCGAAAAACACTCGGCAATATGCTAAGCGTCAAAATACATTTTTCAATAATCAGTTTATCGTCCATCGCTTTGATGACACACAATCAGCCTTAGTATTTCTTTTACAATCTTTTCAAGGAGCTAAACAAGATGAATAAAATATTTACGATTGTTGAAGTTGCCAATAAACTTAACATTAATAGTGATTACCTCGAACAATATGGAAATGATAAAGCAAAAATCGACCCACGTTTTGCTAGCAATTTACCAAATAAAGGCAAGATTGTCTTAGTAACTGCAATAACGCCGACCAAAGCCGGTGAAGGTAAGACGACAATGTCAATTGCGCTTGCTGATGGTCTAAATCGAATTGGTGAACAAGCTCTACTATGTCTAAGAGAACCTTCACTTGGTCCAGTGTTTGGTATCAAGGGAGGGGCAACTGGTGGAGGCCAAGCCGCTTTATATCCCGCTGAAGACATTAATCTACATTTTACGGGTGATATGCATGCTCTTACTAGTTCAATCAACCTAATTGCCGCTATAATTGATAATCACATTTATCGTGGCAACGAATTAAATATTGATCCGAAAAAAATTACCTGGCATCGGGCATTAGACATGAACGATCGGGCCCTGCGCGACATTAGTGTGGCAATTAAGAAAGCTCATGGGATAAAACGAAATGAAAGTTTTCAAATAACAGTCGCTAGTGAACTAATGGCGATTATGTGTTTAGCAAATGATGAGAATGATTTTCTTAACCGTATCAATAAAATTATTGTTGCTTACACTTATGATAATAAACCTATTTTACTTAAAGATTTAGCCGTTTCTCATGCCGTAATGAAATTAATGAAGCGCGCACTAAAACCAAATTTAGTCCAAACTCTTGAGGGTAATCCTGTGCTTGTTCATGGAGGCCCATTTGCTAATATTGCCCATGGTTGTAACTCACTAATCGCAACTAATTTAGCAACAAAACTTTCACCAATTGTTATAACTGAAGCAGGGTTTGCTGCCGATTTAGGAGCTGAAAAGTTTTTTGATATAAAGTCAAGGATTGGTGACTTGTCGCCTGCTTTAGCAGTTATTGTCGCAACGATTAAGGCTCTTAAACTTCATGGTGGAGTTGATGAAAAGCATTTAGATCAGACTAATGTTCCCGCTCTTCTAGAGGGAACAAAAAATTTGGCTCAACACTATGAAAATATTCAAAAATATAAAGTTAAGCCGATGATTGCAATCAATCATTTTGCAAGTGACAGCAAGGAAGAAGTTGCCGCCCTTATAGAGTGGTGTAAACAAAAAGATTATGAAGTTACGTTTGTTGATAGTTTTATTAAAGGATCAATTGGCGCGGTTGATTTTGCCTCAAAAGTTAAAAAGTTACTTGAAGACGATGAAAGTGAATTTCAAGCACTTTATCGCTTAGATCAACCAATTGTCGATAAGATTAATATAATTGCACAACAAATATATCGAGCAAAAGGAATAAAATTGACTAAACGCGCGCTTGAAAGTATTGAAAAAATAGAAAAATTAGGTTATTCTTCCCTCCCTATTTGCATTGCTAAAACACCACACTCTTTTAGTGATGATCCGAAACGATTAAACACCCCAAAAAATTTCAAAATTACAGTCCGTGATGCTTATCTCAGTGCTGGAGCAGGATTTATAGTCATATTAACTGGTAAGGTATTAACAATGCCAGGACTACCAAAGATTCCGGCTGCAGTGAGAATGGAGGAGAGTGATTACTAATGAATATAATTAAAGTAGAACTCTATGATCTTGTTGAACTTAAAAAGGAACACCCTTGTAAAACTCGCTCCAAGGTTTTTCAAGTAGTTCGTCTTGGGGCTGATCTCAAAATTCAATGTCAGGGTTGTGGCAATGTAATAATTATTCCACGAATAACATTTGATAAGCGCATAAAAAAGGTCTTATCACACCACCAAGAAGTGCTATTTAAATAAAACATCTCCTACTTATATGTAGGAGTTTTTATTTTGATTATTTCCCTACAAAACATTAGCAAAAGTTATAACAAACAAATTGTTTTAGATATGATTAGTTACACTTTTATTGGGCCTGGACTTTATATAATCTATGGTCCAAGTGGTAGTGGCAAGACAACACTTTTAAATCTACTTGCTTCATTAGACAAACCAACAAGTGGGGAAATATCTTTTAGTGACAAAGCAAAAGCTGCCGTCGGTGTCATATTCCAAAGTCACTATTTAATTGGTGATTTAAGTGCCTATGAAAATGTCGTACTCCCACTTTTAATTCAAAATATATCTTTTAAAAGGGAAAGAGTAATTAATATTTTTAAATATTTGAATATTGAAAACCTCTTCAAAAGAAAGGTTAAAACATGTTCGGGTGGTGAGGCTCAACGGATAAATATTGCAAGGACGCTCTTAAAAAATCCAAGCTGTATACTTGCCGACGAACCAACCGGCTCGGTTGATGAGAAAACAGCACTATTTATCAAAGATAAGTTAGTCGAACTTTCAAAGCAGCGATTAGTGATTGTTGTCACGCATGATATTAGTCTATTTGGTAGTATTGAAGCAGTTCATATCAAAATTCATCGCGGTAAAATACATGAAAAATAACTGGATGTCGATGGTGATATTTTCAAACTTACGGATGAATAAAATGGCTAATGCCATCAATATTTTCTCCCTAAGTTTAGGCATCATTGTGTTTTCACTCTTTGGAGGTTTTTACCTTACGCAGTCGCAAATTATAAGCGAGCAAGAAAAAAACTTTCCTGAATACTTGAGTGCCAAACTCGAAAAAAGTGAAATAATTTCAAGTCAGTCAGACTTTTTAAAACTAAAACAAGTAACACGTCCAAGCCAAAGTGAATTAAATTCTTTTCTCGCTCAAAAATTGAGTGCCACGCACCATCTTAACTATGAGAACATATTTACAAGTCTCGATTTTTCGCTTTTTGGTGGTAAGCTTCCACCGTTTACCACTGTATTTCTAAAAAGCTTCAATTTAAGCCAGTTGCAAATGGACTTATTAGTTGAACATAATCAAGTGAGTGAAAATTCAAATTTTATTTTTGTCAATATGGCGATGTTAAAAGTCATTAAAAACTCATACCAAATCCCCAACACTTTAGATTTAGTATTTAACTATCAAAAACAACTAGAGGTGGATAATATCAAAATATCATTACATAAAAATTTTATTGTCCAAGGTGTTTTTAGTGAACTTGAGTATATGTCAAATCCTAAAGTATATTTTTCACAGCAAGCACTTGATAGCTATTTTCAAAATTTTGTAGTTGATCAAACAACCCTATATGATTTGATTGCTAATCTAGCACCAGATCACTATCTTGGCGCATATTCATATCGGCTATTTTTTGCTAGCATAAGTGATTTAAAACGTGCTCAATATATATCAAATTCACTTATGGACGCCTCGTCATCATTAGTTGTTACTGGTGAACATCTTACAAGAATTGATTCACTCAAGGAAATTTTTACCTTTATGAATATTGTAATGACAATTAGTGTTTTCCTCCTCGTCATTAGTTTTCTTTTCATAAATATTACAATTACCCATCTTGAACTTAAAAAAAACAATGCAAAAATGGCATTACTTTATTATTTTGGCGCAAAAACAGTTGATATTATTTCAATCTATCTAAAACAAAACTTTCTTATTGTCACGCTTGCAATGGGGGGGCTTTTGTTTGTGCCTAAACTTGAAGTTCTAATTAATACATTTATTTATAATACGCTAGGAATCAAGCAACTAATTAATACTCCACTTTTAGTTTATCAAGGATTCCCTTTATTAATTCCCTTAGTCATCTTCTTATTAATGTTAGTGAGCGCAAGTGTGATTGTTGTGATTAACATTATTCTAAAAAATCAAAAGGCGCTTGTGAAAAGGCTTGCTCATAATGATTGAAGTAGTCGATTTAAATGTTAGTTTTGGTAAAAACACTGTTTTAGATATTGCTTCATTGCGCTTTAACGATCGGGGATTTTATGCACTAATTGGTCCTAGTGGCTGTGGCAAGACAACCTTTATTAATGTCCTTAGTGGGGCTATTAGTAAGTATCGTGGGACCGTGACTATCAATCAGCAAAATCTAAAGAAGATGAACAACAAGCAAAAACTAGCCTATCGACAAAAGCATGTTTCAGTTGCCTATCAGGATAGTGTCCTATTTGATGATTTGTCTGTGATTGATAATATCAATATTAAGTTAGATTTTTACCCACGCCTAAGCACTAAAAGAAGATTGTATCAAATAGAAACTCTACTTAGACGCCTAAAAATCCATCATCTTAAAGACAAACTTTGTAAGTATCTTTCCGGTGGAGAAAAGCAGCGCGTTGCCATCGCTAGAACGCTTGTTAGCGGAGCAGAAATTCTTGTATTTGATGAACCAACTTCCGCACTTGACATTGATAATTCAAGGATAGTTTTTTCGTTACTCAGCGAGTATGCTTCAACCACACTCGTATTAGTAGTTACCCACAATAGAATTCTTATTGAGGACTATGCTCAATCGATTGTAACGCTCAACTATGGTCGCATACAAAGTATTAAGCACTTAGAAAAGAGGCTTGATCAGCAAAGTAATACAATTACATTAAACAAACAAATATCCGCCCAACCTAAGGGTAAGACCATCTTTAATCTAGCTTATAAACTATTTAATAGTCGCAAGCGAAGAAATACACTTGCAACACTTACCTATACCTTTAGTTTGACGGCAATTTGTTCACTTTTAGTAATAACATCTAGTGTCAGCGAAGGGATTAAATCCAGTTTTGCACTAAATTATCAACAAGGTACAAGTTTAGTAGAATATGATAAGCGTGAGCCATACCCATTCAAAGAGGCACTTACTTATAGTGAAGCGAAGATTTTGGCAAATAAATATGAAGCAAAAATCGGCTCTTTTTACTTGGGTAACATCAATTCATATTTTCCTGATATGACAAATGTGTATCTTGAAACAGAGAGAATAAAAATTTTGTTAGATAATTTTGATCTTAATAATTTTAATTTAATCACACTAATCGATGAAGTAAATATTTTTGAACTTTATGGGTATCGGAAAACAAAACTACATGATGACGAGATTATTTTAAGACTACCAAAGATAACGCAAAGATTAATTTATGAACACTTAAACTTACGCAAGGGTACAAACTTATCACGTTTAGGAGACTATCTAGTAACAAATATCGTCAATGTTATTTTGAATGTGAATAACAGCACATGGGGTTATGAGGATGAGCAAATATTTCGCGTTGTTGCAGTCATCGATGGTGAAGCTCCAGGAATTATTCATAGTAATGCTAATTTTGCGACCACACTATTTGAAGAAAAATTCCAGCTACTAGCTAGTTATAAACACACTGTCGTCGATGAATTTCCTTGGACTCTCAAGAAGTTGCACTATCTCTATACACAGGCTAATGAGTATATTCTTGTTGACCAACTGACAAGTGATATTGTATTAGCTGCACGGATGAGTCAAGAAACAACAATGTTGCAAGATGATATCTTACTTGATTTTGATAGTAGAATCGTCTTGTATCGAAAGCCCAACACATATTTTCCGCTTGGAAAGATTACGACAAATTACAAAAACGAAGATTATTTTTATCTTGTCAACAACGGCCTTGTAACAATTAAGGATGCTTTAATGACAGGGTTCAGTGATAACTTTTTAATCTCCACGAGTGATATGCAAATTGAAGAAGTGATTAGTTATGATGAAAAGCGGTTGATTGGTGATCGGGCGACACTGTTGATGGGGGCAAATATAGTAAATGGACACTATAGTCTTTCACTTGCTGATGGTGTTACTTTTCAAACCCAAAAAAAGGTTGATAGTGGTCTTAAAGCTAGCAACCTAGATGAAATTGTCATTAGCAGTACTTTATTTAAAAAGTTATTTTCAGCAGTGTTTGATCGGGAGCAACAATATCAACTTTTTGTATCTGCACCTAAAAATATACATATAGAAAATGACTATATTATTAAAGACTATGTGTTAAAAAAGATTACTGTCGTGGGCGTAGTTAATGAAGATCGACATGTGATATATCACGAACCATACTGGACGATACTATTCTTTAAAGATATGATTAAAATTGATCCATTTGTTGTGATTCCTACCGGAGTAATTTCTAACTCAGATAGGATAACTAGCATATTTAGTGGCAATCAAGATTTTAAGATATCACATCCTTATGCTACTTTTGCTAGTGCAATAGAAGATTCTATTTCGCAAATCACCGGGGTTATTTATATTGTTGCTATTTGTAGTCTCCTCATGGCATTTGTTGTGTTATTTCTTGTCCTCCACACGTTAATAGACGACTTCTATCGGCACTTTTCTTTATTGTATTTATTTGGGTATTCACATAAAACAATTATTAAACTCGGTTTATTTTCAACTAGTTTTATTACTTTGTTTGGGCTTGGTTCCGGTGTTTTATCGACAATCGTCGTGGAACTTATCGTGAGTAGAGTTATTTTCTCTAATGGGATGATGTTTACAAATCCGCACGCCTACTTTACAACGCTCCTTATTTCGATCGTAGGTATGATACCGGCAATTTTACTCCTTATATATAAGGTTAAAAAAATAAAGATTATTACACTCAGTAAAATTAATTTGTAAAATGAGAAGTTTTTATTAGGCATTTTGCTAATTTAGTGTTATATTAAAAACGTGGATTTTCCACAAATAACGATTTTTCGTTGAAAGAGAGAAGATGATGAAGGGTACTATTAAAATGTTCAACAAGGAAAAAGGTTTCGGATTTATCCGTGCCGAAGATGGCAATGATGTCTTTTTCCACTACTCCTCACTAGTTATGGATGGTTTCAAAACTGTCGAACAAGGTGAAGAAGTCTCATTTGAATTAGAGCAATCAGACCGTGGCCTACGTGCTGCGAATATTCAAAAGCTATAATTTTAGATTAGATTAGTAGATGAAAAGTTGGTTAACGCCAACTTTTTTATTATTTAATAATAAATTGTAATATAATGTTATATTGTTTCAGGAGGATTTATATGGGTTTAAAAGTTGGAATCGTTGGTCTACCAAATGTTGGCAAATCAACACTATTTAATGCAATTACAGCGGCGCAAGTTGAGGCGGCAAACTATCCATTTGCCACGATCAATCCTAACACGGGGATGGTGGCAGTTCCTGATAAACGCTTAACATATCTTTCACAAGCTTTTAATCCTTTAAAAACAATTGCTGCGACTGTTGAATTTGTTGATATTGCCGGCCTTGTCAAAGGTGCTTCCAAAGGCGAAGGATTGGGAAATAAGTTTCTCTCACACATCCGTGAATGTGATGCGATTGTCGAGGTAGTTCGCGCCTTTGAATCTAGTGAAATTATTCATGTTGAGAATAGTGTCGATGCAAAACGCGATATCGAAATAATTAATTTTGAACTAATAATGGCGGATATCGAAACTTTAAATAAACGGCGAACTAAAGTTGAAACAAAAGCCCGGGTCAACAAAGACAAGGATGCAATGTTTGAACTTGAAATTATTGATATTATTCTTGAAGCATTAAACAAAGAAATTCCTGCCCGTCGAATTAAAAAACTCAACAATATTCAATTGGAATTTGCAAGGAAGAACTACTTTCTTTTAACACTTAAACCACTAATTTATGTTGCTAATATTGCCGAAGATGATTATATGACTTTTGAAGACAATCCTCAATATCAAGCAATCAGTCAAATCGCCGAGCTTGAAAACACATCCGTGATTGCAGTTAGCTGTGCAATTGAGGGTGAACTTTCCTCACTGAGTGAAGTTGAAAAAAATGAATATCTTACCTCGCTTGGTGCAAGTGAGTCGGGACTTGATAAAGTTATTAAGGCTGCATACAAATTGTTAGGGCTTCAAACATTCTTTACTGTTGGAAAAGATGAGGTCAAGGCCTGGACATTTATTAAGGGCATGACTGCACCTCAATGTGCAGGAGTAATACACACCGACTTTACTCGCGGGTTTATTAAGGCCGAAGTATATCATTATGTTGACTTTGTTGAACTTAAAAGTGAACAAGCGATAAAAGATGCCGGTAAGTTAAGAATTGAAGGAAAAGAATATGTTGTCAAAGACGGCGATATCATGTTCTTTAGATTTAATGTATAAAATTTATCGTCGCCATTGTTTTATACTAAAATATTAGTATAATATCTACGAAAAGAGGGATTATGAACGTTTCAAATTACTTACAAACAAAAATAGTTAAAGCACTTGCCAAATTAGGCATTGATTTTGACATAAATAATATTGTCATCGAACGCAGTAAAGACCAAGTTCATGGCGACTATGCCTCTAATATAGCGATGCAATTAACACGAATGCTTAAGAAAAACCCTCGCGCTATTGCTCAAGATTTAATTGACAATCTTGAGATGGATAACATTGAGAAAGTAGAAATTGCTGGGCCCGGATTTATTAATTTTTTTATGGCAACAAACTACCTAACGCTAGTGATGGCTGATGTTTTACGCCAACAAGATAATTATGGTCGGAGTGTAAAAGGCGAGCGTGAAAATATTAACGTTGAGTTTGTTAGTGCTAATCCAACCGGAGAAATTCATTTAGGTCATGCCCGCATTGCCGCGATTGGCGATGTTATTTGCCGCTTATATGAAGCGCGGGGCTTTAATGTGACTCGTGAATACTACGTCAATGATGCAGGTGTGCAAATTGCAAATCTTGCTCGTTCAATCTATGTGAGATACTTGGGCTTATATGGGATTGAAAGCGCACTTCCTACCGATGGTTATCATAGCCCAAAGATCATTGAAGTAGCAAAAGTTATCCAACAAGAAGTTGGTGACCGTTTTGTTAATAGAGAGGAAGAAGCCCTTCCCTACATGCAAAAGCGTGGAGTTGAAATTGAACTCGAAGGAATAAACAATGATTTAAAACTTTTTAAAGTTAAATTTGATATTTTCTCTAGCGAAGTTGAAATTAGAAAAGACCAAAAAGTCGAAAAGTTTGTCGCAAGTTTAGGAGAAAAAGTCTATCAAGATGAAGGCGCGACATTTTTGAAAACAAGTGATTATGGTGACGATAAGGATCGGGTAATTGTTAAGGCAAATGGTGACTTTACCTATTTCGCACCTGATATTGTTTATCACCTCGATAAATTAAGTCGTGGTTATGATAAGTTGATTGATGTCTTAGGAGCTGATCATCATGGCTATATTGCGCGGATGAAAGCTGCATTAATGATGTTTGGTTATAGTGCAGATACTTTGCATGTTGAGCTTATTCAAATGGTTAGACTAGTGCAAAATGGCGAGGAAGTAAAAATGAGTAAACGGACAGGTAATGCCATTACCCTTCGCGAACTTGTTGAAGATGTTGGCGTTGATGCTGTTCGTTATTTCTTTGTCGCTCGCGCCGCCAGTGGACATCTTGATTTTGATATTGATTTAGCCAAAGAAGCATCAACTGCTAATCCACTATATTACGCTCAATATGCTCATGCTCGGCTGGCGACTGTTTTAGAAAGTGCACAAAGTAAAGGCTTTGATGTTGATGATAAAGGATTAAATCTCGGTCGCGGAGAAGAAAAAGAACTACTAAAGCATATCATTGATTTTGTTCCTGTAATTGAAGATGCAGCGCTCACACGCTCACCATACAAGGTGACAAATTATATCCAAAAGCTAGCAAGTCTTATTCATACATTTTATACAGAGTGCCGGATTATTGATGGTGAGAACCCACAAATTACCGCTTCTAGACTCGGGCTTGCAAAGGTTAGTATGTTGACAATGCGCTCTGCTTTAGATTTAATTGGTGTCAGTGCACCAGAAAAAATGTAAAATATATTAATTTTTACTTGATTTACACAGCCTAAATCGTTTTAATATAATCAAACAAAGAAAGTAGTACTTATTTTATAAATAAGTGAGGATAAACTATGACGCAAAAAGCAACTCTTGAAATCGCCTATGAAGTATTAAAAGAACAACACCCGATTCCATTTTATGAACTATGGGAAAAGGTTTGTAGCACACAGACTTTTTCAAAAGAACAATGCTTTAATTTACTATCAAGATTTTATACTAATCTAAGCCTTGATGGCCGCTTTGTTAATATCGGTGATAACGTTTGGGAACTACGCATTCACTTAAAATCAACTGAATTAAAATTAGAACTCAATGAAGTTTATAGCGACATTGATGAAAATGATGAAGACATTGAAGAAAAGACATTATTACTTCAAGCCGGTGAAGTAACAGAAGAAGAGACAGGCATCAAATTCGATAATGAAGACGAAGAAGAAACTGAACAAGACTAAGTTCAGTTTTTTCTCTTTTATAGACGAGAGAATAGAGGTTTTTTATGTATGAATTAGAGCTCCAAAGAGCACTTGAGGTCATTGAAATCGTGCGCCCAATTATCCTAGAAATTTATAATAGCGATTTCGCAGTTGAAATTAAAGAAGACAAGTCACCAGTTACTAAGGCCGACCAGCTAGTTGATCAAAAAGTAAGAACTTATTTAGGGTCACTATATCCTGACCATGCTTTTTTAACCGAAGAAAGTGAAGATGATCCACGACGTTTTGATTGTGACTACGTTTGGATTGTCGATCCAATTGATGGGACGAAAGATTTTGTTGGTAGAGATGGGGAATTTACTGTTAATATTGCCCTTGCTTATAAACATGAGATTGTTGTTGGTGTGATTCACTCACCAGTTAAAAATGTCAGCTATTACGCAATAAAAGGCGCAGGCGCATATAAACTAGAAGATGGAATTCACAAGCAAATCAAAGTAAATGATAAACTTAAAGCACTCACTGTCGTGACTAGTCGTTATCACTTACGACCACTTGAAGTTGAGACAATGGAAAAACATGCTGATAAAATTAAAACCAGAACAACAGTAGGTGCAAGTCTAAAAGCCTGTCTTATTGCTGAAGGTAAGGCTGAACTATCATATCGATTTAGCGCAGGTACAAAAGAGTGGGATATCGCGCCTGCGCAAATTATTGTCGAAGAAGCAGGCGGATTATTTGTCAAACCTGACGGAACTCGCTATAGTTACAATAGAAAAGACGTCGTAAATCAACAAGGATATGTTATTGCAAATCGCAAGGAAAACATACTTTTATAGGAGATAAAAATGGATAAACGAATTAAATTATTAATGGGATCGACGCTATTTGCGCTAACACTAAGTGCATGTGGTACGGTTTCTTCCTCAAATGATTCTAGTGAACAACCTTTAACTAGTGATAGTTCGAGTGAACCAATCGTTACAAGTGAAGAAACAACTAGTGAACAACCTTTAACTAGTGATAGTTCGAGTGAACCAATCGTTACAAGTGAAGAAACAACTAGTGAACCGACCTCAATAAGTGAAGGTGGAGATGTTGAATTAGATCTTTTTGCCCTTAATGATCTTCATGGGTCAATCGAATTTAATGAAGATGATCAAAGTGAATGGGGTATGTACAAAATAGGTAGTTATCTCCGTGAAAAAGAAGCCCTAAATCCTGGCGGTACGATCAATATGGATGCCGGGGATATGTGGCAAGGTAGCGCTGATAGTAATATTACCCGTGGGAAAGTATTAATCGAAATGCTTAATAGTCTTAATTGGGCAGCTACATCACTTGGCAACCACGAATTTGACTGGTACGATGAAGTTATTGAAGAAAATCGTGAGCATGCAAACTATCCTTTCTTAGGAGCAAACATTATTGATAATTCGACAAATCAACTAGCAACTAATCTTGTTGATGGTGGCAGTACACTAATTGAACGAAATGGTGTTAAAGTTGGAATTATTGGCACAATTGGTAGTCGCCTTGAATCTTCAATTCTTGCTTCCGCGATTGCGCCATATTCGCTTGAGCCAACTACTGATTACATCATTGGCGAATCACTTAAACTTGAACAACAAGGCGCTGAACTGATTATCCTACTCACCCATGACTCACTTACTAGTTACAGTAGTGGAGGCGAGTATGGTCCAGTAATTGAACCTAGTGGGCGTGAACCCTATGTTGATGTTGTCTTTACCGGACACGAGCATGCTTTTGATCGACAAATGGTTAATGGTGTGCCAATCCTGCAAACAAATGGCAATGGTAAACAATTGATGCATGTCAATCTTACAGTTTCTAGTGAGGGCGTAACAATCAATGAGTACACGCACATTTCCGATGAACTCGCTAACTACCCTAATGATCCACAAATTGAAGCGGCATATGATATTTATGCAAATGAAATTTCGATTGTTAAGGATGAAGTAGTTGGTGAACTTACAGCCTATGCAGGTAAATCACAACTTGTAAAACTCGCTAATCGCTCAATGTTAGAAGAGGCCCAAAAAACTTTTGACGCTGATGTTGCGATTCATAATTTTGGTGGCGTTAGAGTCAACGAAATAGCTAGTGGTACAGTTACGTATGGTGATATATACAAGGCATTCCCCTTTGATAATACAGTTGTTGTCGTTGAGGATGTACCTGGTTCGGTTGTTAGTGCGGCAATGAGTGGTAATGGTTACTATTACCGTGAAGGATTAACTGGCATTAACTATAGTGAAACATACACAGTTGTATCAATTAATTACATCACAGAATCAAGTTATAATAGTTTGAAAAATTACTCACAAACCGTCCTTGAAAATGTCTTTGTTCGTGATCTTGTGGCCGACTTCTTTAGAACCAACCAACAAGTCGATCCTTATAATATTTAGTATATAAATAAAAAAAGAAGTGGTAATGATTTCCTATGATAACTCGTGCTATTTAGCGAGTGGGCGATAAATCAAAGATCCGCTTCTTTTTAATTTGTATTTATTTTAGTCGACAAGAATTACGCCAACTACACCGGGAACTTCTTCCATTAGAAGTTCTTCCACCCCATATTCTAATGTGGTATCAACAAAGGCACAGCCGTTACATGCGCCACCCATTTTGACGAAAACATAGCCATCTTCAAAGTGGTCAAATTCAATATCGCCCCCATGTCGATTAATATATGGGCGAATGATTTCTATCTTTTCTTTAATAAGTTCTTCAATATCCATAGTTGTCCCTCGATTCGTCTAAATTATATCATTATAAGTCACACAAATAAAATCATATGATAAATAAAAAAAGCATCATAGATGCTGTTTTTAAGTGAATGGTGCCCGGAGCCGGACTTGAACCGGCACGGTGTCGCCACCGCAGGATTTTAAGTCCTGTGCGTCTACCTGTTCCGCCACCTGGGCATTCAAATGGTCTCCCGTGTAAGACTCGAACTTACGACCCTTTGATTAAAAGTCAAATGCTCTACCACTGAGCTAACGGGAGGAATGGCTGGGGCACCTAGATTCGAACTAGGGAGATGACAGAGTCAAAGTCTGTTGCCTTACCGCTTGGCTATGCCCCAAGAAGTGGTGGAGGAGGGCGGATTTGAACCACCGAACCCGAAGGAACTGATTTACAGTCAGCCGCGTTTGGCCACTTCGCTACTCCTCCATTGGT
>CAYZOC010000010.1:0-23795 GCA_964480275.1 uncultured Staphylococcaceae bacterium
TTCTTATATAATAAAAACATATTTATACGCGCAAACCCATAAAAGGAGATCATTGTTATGGCAAGATCAGGAAGAAAACATTATTGGTGGAGATTTTTACTAGTATTTCTTACAGGGGCAATCACCACTGTTGTTGGTCAAGTAGTTGGTGTCGTAATCGCCGCAACTAGAATCAATATGGCACAAATCGAGACATGGACTGGTCAAGAAGGAAAATTATTCACGGAAGAATATCGAGAGTTATCTGCTTTTGATGTTGTGATGAAGTTTCTTAATGGAGAGGCAAAAATTGATTCTCTTCAAGGCATCAGTGAAATTACCCCTTTTATTGATGATACTCTAGTTGGATATCTTGAACAAATCGGACTTACGCGTGAGGATTATGAGAAAATAACAGAATTTGGATTTGATGAATATGGCTCGGAAGAGTTCATCAACACTTTAGTTAGTAATATTAAACTTTCAACAATTTTCACACCAGAACGTTTAGGCAATGAGGCCTTAGCTAACGCTTTTAGCAAATACCCCTCAAACGCAGCAGATGCAATCGATGGGATGAATGACTTCACACTGCAAAACATCATAAATAACGAACTTTACCAAACAGACATCGAATATGATACCGGCAAAAATATCGACTCATATAATGGTCAATATATAAAATATGTAATCGATAATATAACAATTGATTCCATTATGACGATTAATGATGGAGATATGCTGGCATTTTTAAAAGGATCTAAAATAGCTGACATCGAATCAACATTTAGAGACACTTCATTTTGTGAGATTGTTGGTGAGGATAAGTGTACGGGCATATTATCATCTTTTATCGATACAAAACTTGGTGATCTCATTGATGACCCAACAAGTGTTTTAAATGGTATTGAACTAAAAGATGCCTTCTCCTTAGATGGTATGTCTGATAGTACAAGAGCCTTACTTGAAACTTTATTTTATCAACCAAATACGGATCCACGGATTCCAGCGACAATTGGCTGGTTACAAGGTTCAACTGGCGATGTTAATAACATGCAACTTGTTGTTGATTCAATTAAACTAAGAGATGTTTTTTCTCTCGATAACATTGAAGGAAATGCTAAAAATTTACTTGAATCATTATTTTATCAACCAAATACAGACCCGCGTGTTCCAGCAACAATTGGCTGGTTACAAGGCTCAACCGGCGACACAAGTAATATGCAGTTACTAATGGATGAAATCAAACTAAATGATGTTATAGACACATCAAATATGGATGATAGTACAAAAGGAATCATTGAAACTCTATTTTATCAACCCGACACAGACACCCCTATTACTATTGGGTGGTTGGGTGACAAGACTGGTGATGTATCGAATGCTAAAACAGTTTTAGATGGAATAAAACTTGTTGATGCTTTTGGTATTAATCGGACCGAAATTGAGGAACAAATTGATAGTGCCAACAATAACCTTCCAGATCCTGGCTATGGATACACCTCGATTCAAGTCACTTTATGCTATGAAACATATACTGAAGAAGATGAAGAAACATTGTCTGATCCTAGCCTAATAGGAAAACCTAATCCTAACAATCCAAGAGCAATATCCGGTTTACAAGGTGACAAACTTGACTCAACAATTAAAGACATTGAAGTCGGTGATATCATTGAAATCGATGAAGAAAACCCTCTCTTAAATGCAATTAAAGATACAAAGATTGGCGAATTATCTGACAAAATTGACACTCTAACTATTGCTGACGTTGTTCCTGCAAAATATCTCAATCCTGCTGATCCGGATTTTAATAAAGTATTATATGCGCTTTCTTTAAAAACTGATGGCCAAGGGCAACTATATACATTTACTGAACTTTCTTTAGCGGTTGATCAACTAACAATAGCCGACTATTTAGAAGCAGATGATAGTTCACATCCAATCATTAAATGGTTGGTCGATGAGAAAGGGACTACAAATTTAGGTGATATTGGCACAGTTATTGATCAAGTTCCATTAAACAAAATCGTTGATGAAAAATTCATTAGCAAGTGGGTGACCGCGACTGAACCATTCTCATACTCAAATGAGCCTATCGCGCCTCCTGGTTATATTGAAAATCCTGATTATAACCGGGCACTTGCCGGAATTTTGACAAAGCAGGATGGGCAAGGCGAATATTATACTTTAAATAATTTATCCGCTTGTATTGATTCTGTGAAAATCAATGAAATTATTGATACTGAAGGTAATACAATACTTGAGACTATCGGTGATCTAAACATAACAGCGTCACAAACTGAATTTACGAGCGCGATTGATAATATTGAAATTGGCGATGTAATTGATACTGAAGGAAGCGCCGTTTTAGAAGCAATACAACATATCAAGATTGGCGCGCCTGCTAGCGAATACACAACTGCTATCAATGATTTAGAGTTTGGTGACATTGTCGATACATCCGGCAGTGAAATCCTTACTCATCTAGCAAATGTAAAAGTTGGTGCACCTTCTAGTGACTACATTAATTCAATCAAAGGCCTTAGTATTACTGGATTTTTGAAAGACACAGCCGAAGAAAGCGCCTATAGCAAGTGGCGCACCACAACTCTGCCTTATGAATATTCAAATGATGAAGTTAAACCAGCTGGTTATGAAGATAATCCTGACTGTAGTTATGTTTTATCCGCTATATATGCAAAAGGTGGAACTGTTGCGCAATTATCCAGTACTTTAAATACTTTGACGCTTGGTGAGGTTATAAAAGACGCCAATGATCCATCATCAATTCTTTACCCACTAAGAGATGACACTCTCAACACTCTTGATGGAAGTGTAATGAGTAGCAAAATTAGAGTTGAAGCTGTTTTTGCTGATGAAATATATGGGGTAGGAAACCCACACACAACCGATAATATTACGGGTATTTGGAAATATCTATTAAGAGAAGATGGTGAACCTGAATTTACGGGGGCACCATATTCATACAAATATTTGGACTATACTTTAGCGGATATGCAAACAATGATGAACAACTTTACTGCCAATATGGAAACAGCAAAGCTAAGAAATCTCGTGAACGATGGGATTATTTCAATGAATAATCCTGGGGATTTGGAAAAGAGCTTTCCTCTAAATCCAAGCAAAAAACTCGGTGATTATACATTAAGCGAGCTCCTTGACACAATCGGTGGATTTGTCGTCTAAATTAGCCTATATTTGTTTTAATATAATCTGAACCACTTTAGAGGTGGTGACTAATTGCTAAAAATTATTCATATAAAAAAGACCCTCCTGTTAGTTGGTCTAACATTTGGGTCTCACTTCAATGTCAGGGTCTTTTTGTATTTAAACTATCAATTTATCTTTTTAAGATATTATTATTTAGCAATACAATTGTTTAAATTAATCTAAGTAGAATGGTAATAAACCCATGAAGCGTGCGTTCTTAATCGCAACCGCTAGTAAACGTTGGTAACGTGCGGAAGTTCCGGTTACACGACGTGGGGTAATTTTACCATTAGGCGTAATGAATTTCTTAAGTAATTCAATATCCTTATAATCAATGGTTTTAATACCATTTTTCTTAAAATAACACACCTTTTTGCGTGGTTTAGCTTTTCTAAATGCCATGTTAATTTCCTCTTTCTATAAGTTGTTAGAAGGGTAAATCATCACTTGTAGTGTCGATTCCTTCTCCATCATAGGAGTTATCACTGACAAAACCACTAGTACTAGAGTCGCTTGATCCATATTCCGTTCCTTTTGGTTCAAGGAATTGAACACTTTCAGCGACAACTTCAACGATACTAACGCGGGCGTTATTCTTTTCATATGTCCGTTGTTGAAGACGTCCGTCAACACCAACAAGGCTTCCCTTATGAACATACTTAGCGACATTTTCCGCGGTTTGATTCCAACAAACAATGTTGAAGAAACTTGCAGACTTCTCACCATCCCGCCCTGGACGATTGTCAATAGCGAGTGAGAAGGAAGTAACGGCCGTTCCTGTTTGGGTGCGGCGAAGTTCGGGGTCACGGGTTAGGCGACCAACTAGGACTACTCGGTTCATCATAATAAAATGCTCCCTTTAGTTTATTTTGCGACGATAATGTGACGAAGAACACGATTGTTTAATTTATTCAAACGATCGAATTCAGCAAGAATTTCATTGTTTGCTTCAACATCAATGATTACATAAAAACCTTTAGTTAAATCTTTGATTGGATAAGCAAACTCACGTAAACCGAATTTTTCAGTATCAACGTTAACGATTTTACCACCGTTATCGACAATAACCTTATGGATGTTTTCCATTTCGGCATTACGTTCTTCTTCACTTAAGTCAGCAAGAAGAATGTACATGATTTCGTACTTTTTCATAAAGCACCTCCCTTTGGACAAATTTGGCTATTGATCTCCAATAGCAGAGAGTATATAAATACACTAATTAACTATAGTTACTTATATAGCGTTGTAATTATATTACAATCGCCACCATTTGTAAACTCTTAGAAATTTAGTGTTCTACTTATAAGTAGGCGCGAATAATTATTTACTATCCCGCATCGTTGGGAAAAGAATTACTTCGCGAATCGATGTTTGGTTGGTCATCAACATAATCAAGCGGTCAATACCAATCCCAATGCCACCTGCAGGAGGCATTCCATATTCTAGGGCCTCGAGGAAATCTTCATCAACATCACTAGCTTCCTCATCACCAAGTGACTTAGCCTTAACTTGGTCTTCAAAGCGATTTCTTTGGTCGAGTGCATTATTTAATTCACTAAATGCATTAGCCATTTCGCTCCCCTTAACAAATAATTCAAATCGTTCCGTAAATCTTTCATCTTTTGAAGGTTTTGCTAATGGTGATATTTCGCGGGGATGACCATAGACAAATGTGGGCTGAACCAAATCCTCTTCACAGTATTTTTCGAAAAACTCATTAATGACATGACCAACACCTGTATGATGTTTTTCAAGTTTAATGTGATGTTCTTCCGCTAATTTTTGGGCCTGTTCAAAGTTAATGTCACCAAAGAAATCAATTCCTGTTTTTTCCTTAACTAATTCGGCCATATGGACGCGCCGAAATGGTTTTTCAACATCAATTACAACATCACCCCATGGTAGTTGATAGGTTCCTACGACTTCTTTAGCGATGTGGCGGAAAAGATTTTCACATAGATCATACATATCCTCAATATCACCATAAGCTTGATAGGCTTCAACGGTGGTGAATTCAGGATTGTGTCTTGTATCCATTCCCTCGTTTCTAAATAGGCGACCAATTTCATAAACACGTTCGATCCCCCCAACTAATAATCTTTTAAGTGGTAATTCTGTTGCAATTCTCAGGTAAAAATCACGATCAAGCGTATTATGGTGCGTGACAAAAGGACGGGCAGAAGCGCCACCAAGAACACTATTAAGCATACTCGTTTCGACTTCCACAAAACCTTGTCCGTCAAGAAAACTTTGCATCGCGCGAATAATACGGGGACGCATTAATGCGACTTTTCTCGCCTCTTCGTTAACAATTAAATCAACATAGCGGCGCCGATATCTTTCTTCAACATCGGTTAGTCCATGGAATTTTTCTGGTAGTGGTCGGAGGGCCTTTACTAAGTGAGTATACTTTTCAACTTTAACAGTAACTTCACCAGTTCTCGTCCGCATAACCTTACCTTCAACGCCAACAATATCGCCTAAATCCGCTAGTTTAAAAATATTATAAACATCTTCACCCAAAACATCCTTTTGTAAAAAGGCTTGGATTTTCCCCTGTTGATCTTGAATAGCAATAAAGCTTGCTTTACCCATATTACGGATGAACATTATGCGGCCGGCTGTTTTAACATGAATTGCTTTTTCGTCAAGCTCTTCCTTGGTTAAATCACCTGCTTTTAACTTGATTGAATCACTACTATCAGTCCGGACAAATTTACTGCCGAATGGATCAACATTATACTCAATAAGTTTTTCTAATTTATTCCGCCTAATTATTTCTTGTTCGCTTAGTTTTTGTGCCATAAAAGTACCTCTTTTTTTCTCAAATATTTTATCATGTTTGCTCACTAAAACAAATTGCTATTGTCGATTTCATCAAGTATTGCATCTAAATCAGCAAGACAAGTCATTGTTTGGGATATTTTGATCCGATATTGCTTGGTATGAGGAAAACCAGAAAGAAAGTGCGAAGCAATACCACGAAGATTACTAATCGCAGTCTTTTCGCCTTTTTCTTCGACTAAAAGTCTTGCAAATTGTCTTAAATAACTAATTTGATCTTTTAAGGAGACTGCTTCAAGTTTTTCTCCTGTTTGGTAGTAATGACTAATTTGTTTTATTAAGTGTGGATTACCCATACTTCCTCTAGCCACCATTACTGCATCCGCTCCAGTTATCTCAAGCGCACTAATCGCATCTTCAAGTGTGAATATATCGCCACTTACAACAAGGGGAACAGTCATTTTTGCTCTTAGATTATTGCCTAATTCATAGCGAGCCTTGCCACCATATAGTTGTTTTGTCGTTCGAAAATGAACGGCAATCATTTTGACACCAGACTTTTCAATTTTAGGAATTAGTTCTAAAAAATTAATCGAATCTTCATCCCAGCCAATCCTAATTTTGACTGTCACTGGACGGGAACTTGTCGCCACAACCGCTTCTAGCATTTCAACTAGTCTTTGTTCATCCTTCAACCAGGCTGATCCTCCATTATTACGAGTGACCTTGGGGACGGGACATCCCAAATTTAAATCTAGAATGTCAAATTCTACTTGTTCCATTGTTTCAATTTTTTTGATTGCAGCAACAAGATTATCTTTTTCACCACCGAATAATTGAAGAGCAATTGGCCGTGGATCTCCCTTTTGTGGTAAATATTTTAGTGTTTCTTCATTTCCATAGATGATTCCACAGTCACTTATCATTTCTGTTACTGTTAAATCGAGACCAAAAGGAGCCATAAAAAGCCGATAAGCAAAACTTGTGACACCCGCCATAGGCGCTAGCACAACTCTACCTTTAATATCTACATTACCGATTTTAAACATAAGAAAAGGGAGAGGTTTATTCCTCTCCATTGCCTTCCGTTTTTGCGGTTTCTTCTGATGGTTTAGTGTCATCAGCCTTATTTACTTCTTGTTGAACTGGAGGTTCAGTGACTTGCGGACTATCTACAAAGGGTTCAGCTTTTTTTAATGTCCGATGTTTAAGTAAGTATTCAATTTCTTCCGCTGTAATCGTTTCTTTTTCTAAAAGGGTTTCCGCAATAAGCGTTAAATCAACACGATGCTTTTCAATCAGCTCACGAGCTTTAATATGGGCAGTATCAATAATTTCACGAACAGCTTTATCAATTTCAAGAGCGACTTGTTGCGAAAAATTCTTTTGACTTGATGTGTAATCACGCCCCAAGAACACTGAGCCCGAAGCACGTTCGTATTGAATTGGACCAAGCGGACTCATACCATACTCAGTAACCATTAGTCTTGCAATTCTCGTTGCTACCTCAATATCGTTTTGCGCCCCTGTCGATACATCATCAAAGAAGACTTCTTCACTTGTCCGACCACCTAAAAGGCCAACAATTCTAGCCATAAGTTCATTTTTAGTAACGAGGAAGCGGTCATCTTCAGGTGTCATTAAAACATGTCCGCCCGTGCGACCACGTGGAATTATTGTAATTTTTTGTACCTTATCAGAATGTGGGTGATTAATACCAATAATCGCATGCCCTGCTTCATGGAAGGCCACAACACGACGTTCATGTTCATTGAGCCCCTTACTTGATTTAGCAGGACCAGCAATCCGGCGATCAATCGCCTCATCAATATGATGAAGTTTAATCATGTCTGAATTATCACGAACCGCTAAAATTGCGGCATCATTTAAAATACTTTCGATATCGGCACCAGAAAATCCAACTGTTCTTTTCGATAGTTGTAAGAAATCGATGCTCTTGTCCATAATTTTTCCGCGAGCGTGAACCTTGAAGATTGCCTCACGACCTAATTTATCTGGGAGATCAACGGTAATTTGCCGATCAAAACGTCCTGCTCTTAAAAGCGCTGGATCAAGAACGTCATCTCGGTTAGTGGCCGCCATCACGATAATTCCTGAATTATCAGCAAAACCATCCATTTCGACTAGCAACTGATTTAATGTTTGTTCTCTTTCGTCGTTTCCGCCGCCTAAACCAGCACCACGTTGACGACCGACAGCATCTAGTTCATCAATAAAAATTAAACATGGGGCCGTTCTTTTAGCTTCACGGAACATGTCACGAACACGACCCGCACCAACACCAACAAACATTTCAACAAAGTCAGACCCTGAGATTGAAAAGAATGGCACACCTGCTTCACCAGCAACGGCTTTGGCAAGTAATGTTTTACCAGTTCCAGGCGGCCCAACTAAAAGAATACCTTTTGGTAATTTAGCACCAAATTTTGCGTATTTCTTTGGGTTTTTAAGATAGTCAACAATCTCGATCATTTCTGCTTTTTCTGATTCAGCTCCTGCCACATCAGCAAAAGTTTTAACTTTTTTAGTTTCAAGCCGAGCCCTAGAACGATTGAAGTCCATCGCCTTACTATTAGAGCCACTGACTGAATTGGCCATTTTTGAAAAGAGGAACATAACGAGTAGTAACGAACCACCCATTACTAATAATGTTGGTCCCCATGAATCCCAAAAAGTAACTTTAAATGCATCAATTGTAGTGATTTCCGCACCTTCAGCAAGAATTATGGTTTCATAATTAAGTTCATACCAATTATTAGAAACTGTCGCTTGAAATAAGTCACCTGTCACTGTTTCACCAGTGATTGTCGTAACTTTTTCTCTTTCGGTGACAGTCATTTGTTTCACTTCTTGCGTATTAAAAAATTGACTTAAGTTATCATCTCTTAAAGTAATAATTTCAGCTGTTGGTCTAAACGCATACCAAAGCACAGCAACTAAGAGGATGCTTAATAAAATATAAGGGATGTAAAACCTAATTGAAGGTTTTTTTCTTGGTGTTCTTGAGCGTGATTGATTGTCCATTGTATTCTCCTTTTTCTTAACGAATATCTTTTGTATGAATATAAATTTTAATTATAGAGCGTATGATAAATTATACATAGTATAAACCTAAGATTCAAATAATTCACCACAAAACATTCAGTTTGTCATTTTCATTGAAAATATAGTCATGGCGATATCGTGGAATATAAATTATTGTTCCCGTCTTATCAACGACAATTGGCCAAATTAATCTTAAGTGTTTGGGAAGTTTCATATCTATAAATAGTCTTGAAACCTTTTTACTGTAGTTTTTAATCTTATAAGTGTCTCCAGCCCTATATGTTCTGATAACTAGAGGAAAACTTGACTGCTTTATGTTATAGCGACTTAAGTCACCCTGTAAATCAAAATATACATGCCGGCTTTTAACAGATTTTTGTTCCTTACTTACCACTTCTTCATATGGTCTATATTCATTTATATCAATAATAGCGAAGTCTTGATAAAACTTCGTTAAATAAATATTGTGTTTTACTTTCACTAGCGCGGTTGTCTTATCACTCCTAAGTATTGTATCAACGACTTTTACATGCCCTTGGTGAAAAAAGGCAGCCTGGTCATACTTAGTGAAAAACATGTATACTATCCGCGCTTTATCCTCGATTGAAAGACTAGTAAATTTTGCAATTTGCATCGTTCCTCGATTGGAAATATATTCTTTTAACCGTTGAGTCTTGTCCATTTCATATTCGTTTCTTGCCAAAATTTCCTCTAGTAGCATTGTTTTTTCTTGTGACCCCATTCTGGCGATCACACGATTGCGTAAAAAGTTCCGCCGATACGAAACACTTAAATTACTAGCATCAATCGCAAATGGCGTTTGAGTGTTAGTGCAATGGTCGATTAATAAATTTTTTGGATAGCCAATAAGTGGCCGCACTACTTGAATACCACTTATGATTGTCCGCTCCCTAATACCAAAGTAGAATAGATTGGCTTTTTTCTCCTTTTGCATTAAATAGGTTTCTAAAACATCATCAAGTTGGTGTCCTGTCAACAATACATCCAGCGAGTTATTATTAATTATTTCTTTAAAATAATCGTATCTAGCTTCTCGCGCCCAGGCTTGAAAGTTTCGATATTTTTTAGAGTAAAAAGCATCAGTCGTATGAAGAACAATATTTTTTTCCTTACAAAAAGCCGCTAATCTTAATTGTTCGCTATCACTCTCTTCACGCATGTGATAATTAACATGGGCTACTTCAAAATAGTAATCCTCAGCTAAAAGCAAGGAAAATAGCGCCATTGAATCTGGTCCAAAACTACATGCAAGCAGATACTTTTTATTCTTGTCGAGACTTAGTTTCATTCACCCTCTCACTTACTATCTTGTAGGCTCCATCGGGATTTTTTTTAATTAGTTTCTCATCGATTTCTAAAACTTCAACTTCAATAATGTTACGAGTAAAGCGCATCAATATTTGATCTCCTCCTTTAATTGTGAAGGCCGGCTTGACGACGCGGCCATTTACTTCAACCCGTCCTTGATCGACAATTTCCTTGGAAATTTGTCTTCTTTTAATAATTCTAGTTAATTTTAAATATTTATCTATTCTCATCGCTTTTTACCGCCTGTCTAACAATTTTTACAACTTCAAGCACTGTTTTTTCAAAGATTGTAAACCAATCCCCTAATTTATATATTTTAATTGAAAGTTTCTTGTTCTTCACTAAAACTCTGATACTACCAACATATTGGTTGAGACTATCAAAAAGCTTAGTTCCCGCGCCATCTACCCGCATAAAAACATCACCAACAATTACTTCGATAAAACTTTCATCATCAAGTATTTGATCAATATATTTTACTTTACTATCCAAGATAATATCGATTATTCTCTTTCTAAATAATAGTTCGACTGGCTCCGGAAGTTTACCATATATGTCTCTAGTTTTGGCCTCGAGATTTTTGACTTCAGGTAAGGTCTTTGTGGCTTTAATTGCTTGATATAACTCGATTTTGTCAGGTTTATTTGCATAAAACTCGGGAATATATGCATCAATACTTAAAAGCGTTGTTAGACGAATTGGCTCATCGCTTAAAGCTTTACCATTTCGTTTTTCCGCCATGGTTTCATTGAGTAATTTAATGTACATATCAATACCAACCGAGTCGATAAATCCTGCCTGCTCAGGCCCAAGAATGTCTCCTGCTCCACGAATCATTAGGTCTCGTTGTGCTATTTTGTAACCACTACCTAGTTCAGTAAACTCTTGGATAGCTTTTAATCGTTTACGGCCATCATCGGTTAATTCTTTACCTTCATTGTATAAAAGGTAGGCATAGGCGATTCGATCACCACGACCAACCCTTCCTTTAATTTGATAAAGTTGAGAAAGTCCAAAGTGACTTGCATTTTCAACAATGATCATATTAGCGTTAGGAACATCAATGCCATTTTCAATAATTGATGTACAGACAAGAACATTAACTTGGCCATTATAGAAGTTCATCATCACATCTTCAATCTCATCACGTTCCATTTGCCCATGGACAACTCCGACTTGCGCTCCCTTGACCATCCGACTAATTTTATTGGCAACTTCATATATACTTTGAACGCGATTGTGCAAGTAAAAAACCTGGCCCTCACGTTGAAGCTCACGTTCAATAAGTTCTCGAACAACAGCGTCACGGCGAGGAATCACATAAGTTTGAATCGGCATTCTATCACTTGGTGGAGTATTGATTTGGGAAAGACCACGCATACCAACGAGTGCCATTTGTAAGGTTCGAGGAATTGGTGTTGCACTTAGTGTTAACACATCAATTGTTGCCTTAAATTGCTTGATAGTTTCTTTTTGTTCGACACCAAAACGTTGTTCTTCATCGACAATCAAAAGACCAAGATCTTTAAATTTTAACTGCTTCGATAAAATTCGATGTGTGCCAATCACGATATCGTAGCGACCTTCATTAACTAACTTTATAATTTCATTTTGGGCCTTTTCTGGAACTAACCTACTTAGATGTCCAACGCGGATGCCAAACTTAGCAAATCGTTCTTTGGCAACCTCATAGTGTTGCCGGGCTAGAAGCGTCGTCGGACATAGAAATGCAACTTGTTTTTTGTTACTTATTGCCTTAAAAGCCGCTCTTAATGCAACTTCTGTCTTACCAAAGCCCACATCACCACAAAGTAGACGATCCATCGGTACTTCGCTTTCCATGTCTCGCTTGATTTCAACTAGTGATTGTTGCTGATCACTTGTCAAAACGTAGGAAAAACTATTTTCAAACATTTGCTGAAGTTCATCATCTTCACTAAAGGCAAACCCCTTATTTTTAACACGCTCAGCTTGCGTGGCAATAAGTTGATCAGCAATTTCATTAATCCGCTCTTTGATTCTATTTTTGGTTTTTTCCCATACCTTAGAATTGAGACGGTTAAGTTTTGGTGCAACACCTTCACGTCCAGAGTATTTGCGGACCAACTGGAATTGTTCGAGGGGAACATATAACATGTCTTCACCACCATAGGCAATTTGTAAAAAGTCACGATGTCCCACACTAGAGTCTCTTGTAACCACATCAAGGAATTTACCAATTCCATAGTATTCATGAACGACATAATCACCAGCTTGAAGCTGTTCATAAGAATGTAATATCGTCGCCACTTTAAAACGGTGACTAAATCTTAGATTATTTCGTGGTGCGTTGAATAATTCCTTACTAGTATAGACAACAATTTTCTTTTCATTAAACTCAAAGCCTTGGGGAAAATAATCATATGTCAGAAAAACTCCTTCGCCGTCATCGAGATTAGAATATGGCAAATCATGAATTTTCATTAGCTCTTCAATCGTATTGAATTGAGCGTTGTTATTGAGCGAAATTATTACCTTATCGCCTTTTTCAAGATGAGATTCAATTTTTTTCGCAAGGTCATTAAAGTTAGTAAATGTTGTTGAAAAGGGAATTAAATCAAGTTTTAATTGACGCTTGTTTGCCTGAAATTCTTCAGTTGATAATATGGAAGTGTACGGAGTCAATATTCTATTTAACCCACGGAAATAGCTGAGTTTTGTAATTGTTTTTTGTTTTGTCACTAGTTCATCAAGAAAGGTCAAGGATTCATAGTTATTTCTTTCAATGCTCTCCTCAATTTGTCCGCGATTTACTAATACAACATTCGGTTTTTCAACATAATCAATCAAACTATAATCAAAAAGTTCTAAAAGCGAAAAATATTTATATGAACGACTCGTATTACTTCGATTTTTAATCAACTCAATACTATCTTCAATATTGGCAATAAGCACTTCCTCTTTAGAGACATCAAGTTTTTCACTATCAACTTGGACCTGTCTGCGCATTTTTTCAAATAATTTAGCCATTTGTTGGTCATCTAAAACTATTTCACTGGCAGGGACAATTGTCGTTTCCTCGATTTCACTTATCGAATTTTGTGAGGAAATATCAAAATAGCGAATCGATTCAATTTCATCGCCAAAAAATTCAATTCTAATCGGATTTACCGCATTAACGCTATAAATATCAAGGATGTCGCCACGAAGTGCGAATTGAAGTGTTTGGTCAATTTTGTTTACTCTTTGGTAACCGTTTTCAACAAGAACATTAATGACTTTCTCAAGATTATAAGTTCTATTTTTTGTAAGCGTAACGATATGCTTATTAAAGGTGTTTTTATCGATTGTGTAGCGTGTTAGACCACCCACACTAGTTATTATGATATGTTTATCACCACTGAGCAGGCGATAAAGTGTATATAGTCGTTGAGCTTCCATTTCCTTGCTCGAAGAAATAACTTCTGTTTGTAGCATGTCATCATGGGGATAAAACAAGATATCATCAGCATCGACAAAGGTTTGAAGAAAGCTTAATAACCGTTGTGCAATATACATATTAGCGGCAACAAGAACATAATTTTTCTTTTCCTCAAGAAAACTAGCAGCCACAAATAGGCTAGGACCAACAATTTCATCCATAACAAAAAATCCCTTATTTTCTTTAAAGGGGGGGTATAGTTTGCTTTGTCTAATCAGATCAATAAGCTTCAATCATTCACATCCTTACCATTTTTTTTATTAAATTCCGCCATCGCATGAAGAAATCCGTTATCAAGGATATCTTTCAATGCCTTACTCGCGGTCACAATTGCTTGTTCAAGTTTTTCTTTTTCTTCACCAGTTGCACGCCCTAATACGTAGTCCACAGTGTCGTATGTTGGTTTCCCAATTCCGACTCTAATCCGTTTGATATCTTGGGTCCCAAGCAATTCAATGATGTTTTGCATACCTTTTTGTCCACCACTAGACCCTGATAGTCGTAATCTTATTATCCCAGGTTCAAGATCAAGATCATCATAAACAACGACAATATCTTCATCTTCGACTTTGAAAAATTGTTTGATTTGCACAAGTGCTTCACCAGACAAATTCATAAATGTCTGCGGTTTAAAAAGGATTACATCTTCTTGTTTATACTTAAAACGAGCATATAAACCTTTAAAATCATTCTTATCAATATCAATACCTAATGATTCAGCAAGAAGATCAACACTCATAAAACCCATATTATGGCGAGTGTTTTTGTACTTTGTTCCTGGATTGCCTAAGCCTACTAATAATTTCATTGATTACCCTTTTGTAATTATATCATTTATGGGTTTTTTGTGTGATAATGTTATTATTATTTTGGAAGTCGGTAGTAATATGAAAAAGCATTTAAAAGGGTTTATTCACGGAATATTAATCGGTGTCGCCTTTATCTCCGCAATGGGAGGAGGGACACTAGCAGTTATTTTAGGCATCTATGATGATCTTGTTTCTGCGATTACGAACTTAAGAAAAGATTTCAAAAAAAGTGTTGCTTATTTGGCACCAATTCTTCTTGGCGCTATTATTGGAATTGTAAGTCTTGCCTACCCAATTAAACTATTTTTAGAGTGGCAGCCATTCATTGCCACTTCCCTTTTCGTTGGCCTTACAATTGGTGGCCTTGTCGTATTTAAAAAACTAACAAACGGCCATGTTAATGTCGTAAATACCTTTTTCTTATTTGTCGGCCTCCTCCTCGTAGCTGTAATCGGGGTTATCTCTTGGTTTTCTTATGTCCCTAGTGATAGTAGCGTTATTACTTTTAATGGTGGTGAAATGCTCATTCTCTTCTTGATTGGTTTCTTTGCTAGTTCAGCCCTAATTGCTCCAGGAATTAGTGGTACGATGTTTCTTATCTCGCTAGGTTATTACAATAAGCTGCTCGAATTAATAAAAACTGTTTTAAGTTTTTCTGGTTCCTCATGGGGGATCAATGTTTTACTTCTTTTTAGTTTTGCGGTTGGGTTTATCATTGGCTTTTTTGCAATCACAAAACTAATGGATATTCTTTTAAAACACTTCAGAATTGCTACTTATTTTGCGATTCTTGGATTAATTTTAGGACAAATAATTATTAGTTACTTTAATGGAGAGATAAGACAGGCATACGCAAATATTTCTTCAATCCCGTTAGAAATAGTGTTTTCAACAATCAGTTTAATTGTTGGGGTGACAACTTCTTATTTTCTACTAAAATTTGCCGAAAAAAAGGAAATCGTCCAAGTGATTGGTGACAAGAATGATGAGGCTTGACCGCTTTCTAGCCCATGTTGGATTAGGTACACGCAAAGAGGTAAAAACTCTTATTAGGACCAGGCGCATTAGCGTAAACAATCAGATTGTCACAAGTGATAGCACACAAGTTAATACATCGATTGATCAAGTGATGTTTGATGATGAAAAATTAGTCTACAAAGAGTTCAAATATTACCTGCTCAACAAGCCTAGTGGTTATGTTTGTGCAAATGAAGATCGAGTGTCGCCAACAGTCATTGCGTTAAATGATGATTTTTCAAAATTTAATCTCCACACTGTCGGGCGTTTAGATAAGGACACAACAGGAGTGCTAATTCTCACTAATAATGGGCGACTCACTCACCAATTAATCAATCCTAAATTTGCTGTTGATAAAATTTATTTGGCCATTGTTGATAAGGATCTTGAAGAGCATTTAATTAATAGTTTTAAAGAGGGTTTTATTGTCAATAATGAATATAAGACACTGCCGTCCAAGCTAGAAATAATCAATGATCGCCTTGCAAGATTGACTCTTAATGAGGGGAAATATCACCAGGTTAAGCGGATGTTCCTCCATTTTGGCTACAAAGTAACCAAATTACATCGCGAACAATTTCATAGTCTTCGCGTCGATGACTTAGAGGAAGGAAAATCACGGGAATTGACCGCTCAAGAGGAAGCTTTGCTATTCGTCGATCAACTCTAGATTATGCATTAATTTTTTATTATTTTTTGTTGAGTGTTTATGATATAAACATTGACAGTTTTTTGCTATAATAAACTCTACACAATAAGGAGGGTAATTATGCCTAGAACCAAACAACAAAACGAAGTGATTCGTAATCGCCGCAAAGACGTGATTGTAAATGCAGCAATCCGTGTTTTCGCAACGCTCCCTTACAACGAAGTCACTATGTCGGCAATCGCTAGAGAAGCAAAATGCGGACATAGCCTTATATATCATTACTTTGATAATATTCGTGATCTCTATGACAGTGCAATTGAAAAGATCATTCCAACCTTTTACCCAATCATGGACTTCACTAAGTTACCAAATCAGAATCCGGAAATTAAATTTGTTGGTTTTATCATATATATTGTTCGCCTTTTAAAGGAGGATGCAATGTTTCCCTATTATGTTCAAACATTCATCCATTCAGCTAGTGTTGGATTCCACGTGAAGTCAAGCGGTGAGAGTTTTATCAAACACTTCCTCCAACAATCTATTGAAATGATTAAGAACGGCCAAAAACAAGGTAAAATTATTGATATGGATGCCGAGCAAATTGTTACAAATATTTCATTTACGATTCGGGGAATTTGTAGCAGTTTAATTTTTGAAAAAAATGCAATCATTAAGGTGCCAGAACCATCAACGGTTTATCTCCCTTTCTTAAAGAAAGATTAGTCATTGATGCTCAAACTACTTAAAATATTTAAAAATCTTTGGTGGCAGCTACTTCTAGTATTTTTATTCGTTGCCCTCCAAACAATATTTCAATTACAACTTCCAGGATATACCAATCAAATCACAGCAGCGCTAAGTGTTGGCAATGCTCAAATCTCTTTTATTCTAGAAATTGGTTTGAAAATGCTTGGTATTTCTTTACTAGGTTTTTTAGCCGCTATTGCGCAAATGGTTACCAACGCCTCGCTAATGGCGAGTTTTGGGAAGATTCTTAGAAGTAAACTTTTTCTTAAGGTTCAAAACTACTCGGTAACAAATATAAATAAAATTGGGACTTCGAGTTTATTAACTAGAGTTAATAGTGACACTAGAATGCTCCAAGGATTTATTTTCATGTTGACGCGGACTTTCATTATGGCCCCAACATTTATGATTGTTGGAACAATTCAACTACTCCGAATTGATCCTTTTTATACATTAATTATTCTTATTGGCATGCCAATAATTCTAATTGTAATTGCTATCACTTTTAAAATTTCTTCTCCTTTATTTGGTCTTGTTCAAGAAAAACTTGATTATGTAACTCTCCTATTCCGTGAAGGCTTAACTGGAGTCCGTGTCGTTCGGGCATTCAATCAAGAAGAGCGTGAATTTAAGTATTTTAATGAAGCAAATCGACAAATGGCTGATACAAATATCAAAGTTGGTCGCATTATGGAGTTTGTTAATCCTGTCATTGCTATCACCTTTAATATCGCCTACATTTCCGTCTTTATCATCGGCTTTATTCTATTCCAAACAAATGGCGATGCAACAAACACCCTTGTTTTTTCACAGACAATTGGGGCTGCTCAATACGTAAACATGATTATGATGTCGTTTCTAATGTTGAGTTTTGTTTTTATTATGTTTCCCCGCAGTGCCGCCAGTGCAAAACGTATTAGTCAGGCTCTTGATGTCGAGCCAGAAATTGTTGACGCTTTAGACACGATTGATAATCAAGATATTGTTGATACTGCGACTGTTGAATTCAAAGATGTTTTATTCACTTTTAGTGACAACAAGCATCCGACCCTTTGCAACATTAACTTTAAAACCAGCCCTGGTAAAGTTACAGCAATCATTGGTTCAACCGGCTCAGGAAAAAGTAGTGTCATCAATTTAATTCCTAGATTTTTTGATGCAACAGAAGGCGAAGTTTTGTTGAGTAATATTAATGTTAAAAAATATAAATTACATGATTTAAGAGCACGAATTGGCTTTGTTCCCCAACAAGCTGTCCTCTTTAGTGGGACCGTCCGTAATAATCTCAGATTCGGCGATGAAAAAGCAAGTGATGCTGACATGATCGAAGCCTTAAAAGTTTCACAATCATGGGGATTTCTTCAGGAAAAAGATGGATTAGACACCCAAGTATCACAGGGTGGCAAAAATTTCTCTGGTGGGCAAAAACAGCGGCTCTCAATCGCGCGCGCACTTGTAAGAAAACCTAGCGTCTACATTTTTGATGATTCATTTAGTGCGCTTGATTTTAAAACCGATATAAAATTAAGAACAGCGCTAGTAGATTATGCTAAAAACTCCAGTATCATTATTGTGGCCCAACGTGTAAGCTCAATTATTAATGCCGATCAAATCATTGTGTTAGACGAGGGAAAGATGGTCGGGATTGGAACTCATAATTATCTCCTAACAAATTGTAAGGTTTATCAAGAAATTGTTAGATCACAAATGGATAAAGATGAAATTGAAAAAACAATTAAAATCGAACAAGAAGTTCTTGCTCTTGAAGGGGGTGAATAGTTATGCCACCAGGTATGCGTATGGCCGGTCGTCGTAATAATCGCCCTAAAAACCTTAAAAAAGCTTTTGCAAATCTTGCTTTTGAGTTTAAGGAATACAAAGTTAAGTTAATTTTTATTTCTATAATAATTACTATTGGTTCAATCCTCCAAATTATGGTCCCTGTTTTTATTCGCCCGGTATTGAGCCAAGAAAATTTAATAAACTACATTATTACTAATACTCCTTTAACACTTGACTGGATTAGTATTGCTCTAGACTTTGGTCTTATCTTAAGTTTTTATATCTTTAGTGCGCTGCTAAATATGACTGCGCTTTTATTTCTCGTTAGAATCGCTAATGACTATGGTTTCAAACTAAGGAATAGAATCAAACGCAAACTAGACCGTCTACCCCTTTCTTATTTTGATAAGAATTCATATGGAGAGATATTAAGTCGTGGCACTAACGATGTTGATGCTATCACTCAATCACTCAATCAAATTGTTTACCAAACCCTTCACTCCTTGTTCCTTTTTGTGGGTGTTCTTGTTGCGATGTTTATTATCAGCTGGCAATTAGCGCTTGTCACTCTAGCAACACTCCCGCTATCAATTTTAATTACAATTACAATTACAAAGTTATCACAAAAGCAATTTGTGAAATTTCAAGTTAAGACTGGTGAGTTAGAAGGAATCGTTGAAGAAAACTTCGCGGGCCTAAACATTGTCCAGCTTTACAATCAGCAAGAATATCAAATCGAAAAATTTGAGAAAGTTAACAACGAAATGACTAAGGCTAACTGGGTATCGCAACTTTTAAGTGCGTTTATTTTCCCATCAATTCGTTTTGTTAACAACCTTGGTTTCGTCGGTGTCAGCGTTGTTGGTGGACTCATCAATGATGTTGGATCAATTGCTTCATTCCTATTATTCTTAAATATGTTTACACTCCCCTTCCAACAGTTGGGACAAATTAGCGGTGTAATTCAAACTACACTCGCTGGTGCCGAAAGAATTTTTGAACTTTTGGCTGCTGAAGAACAGGAAAAGGACATCGAAGGAGCGATTGATGATGAAGAAAAAATTAGTGGACGTTATGAATTTGAAGATGTCTCATTCAGTTATGATATTGACAAACCATTAATAGAAAATATGAATTTAAGTATCAATAAGGGTGATACAGTTGCAATTGTCGGTCCAACCGGCGCAGGTAAAACAACGCTTGTCAACCTTGTAATGCGCTTCTATGAAATCAATAAAGGATCAATTAGTCTTGATGGTCATGATCTTCGTAATTATAAGCGGGATATTGTAAGAAGTAGTGTTGGCATGGTCTTACAAGATACATGGATCTTCAAGGGCTCCATAAAGGCCAATATCCGTTATGGATATAATAATGCAAGTGATGAAGAAGTAATTGCCGCGGCCAAGGCGGCTAAAGTCCATCACTTTATTACGACACTTCCCGGGGAGTATGATTTTATTCTTAATGAAGATGGAACAAACATAAGTCAAGGTCAACGACAATTAATTACCATCGCCCGCGCGATTATTTCAAATCCACGAATTCTTATTCTTGATGAAGCCACGAGTAGTGTTGACACAAGAACTGAGTTTGCAATCCAAACTGTTATGGAAGAAATAATGCAAAATCGTACTACTTTTATTATTGCTCATCGACTATCAACAATTAAAAATGCGAAAAAGATCATCGTCATGAATCAAGGAAATATTATTGAAACTGGCACCCATCAACAATTGCTAGCCGCAAATGGCTTTTATGCTGAACTATACAATGCTCAATTCCTTGGTGCTAGCGAAAGTAATGACAGCGAAAATTCTATTAGTTAAATTTTTTAATCTTCTTATATATATGTTTAAGCCGAGGATAAATTTTTAGGTAGGCTTTTTTGTACAAATAATCGTATTTTGCATGGTTTTCTTCGTTTGGTTGAAAACTTTTTGCGGGATGTACCATCGCCTTTATTGCTTCTTCAATCGAATTAAACTCGCCTAAACTTAAAAATACTGCTATCGCGGTTCCAAGTGAGGCTGTTTCATATGTTTGAATTCGTTCAACAGTCCGCCCGAAAATATCGGCTGTAATCTGACAAATAGCGTCACTTTGTGAGCCACCGCCAGAAACACGGATTTTTTCAATTTTTTGATGTTGCTTGTTTTCAATTCCTTTTAATCCTTCAAGGAGTGCAAAGGCAATACCTTCAATGATTGCCCGATAAATGTGATGGCGCGTATGGTAATCACTAAAACCAACAATTGCTCCTTTTGCTAGTGGTCGTTTTAGTCCAGGACCCCAATAGGGTTGTAAAACTAAACCTTCACTGCCTGGAGGTATTTCCATCATCTTTTCATTTAGCAGCTCTTCGGTTGCCATTTTGACAATGCTTGCTTCTAAATTTTCATTGTTAGCGAATTCTTTAATAAACCACGAGACCATCCAATAACCACGATAAACTTGTACTTCCATTTGATAAAAATCTTTAATCGGCGCCGGATAGGCAGGAAGAAAGGTTTCTGGTTCGTGATATTTTTTGTTTGTGACTTCAATCGATGAAGCTGTACCATAGGAAATCGATGCCATTTTTGCTGATGTACAGCCTGTACCGATAGTTTCACTGCCCTTATCCGTTCCCGTTGCATATAACTTTAGACCTGCGGGGATTCCTGTTTCTTCGCTCACTTCTTCGCTAATAATTCCAAGTACTTCACCTGGCTGTTTGATTGGACAAAGCATATGGTAAGGGATATCAAAAATATTTTTTAGCGCATTTTTACTGTGCCATCTTCTTTTACGAAAGTTGACAGGGAAATGGCCGGTTTGATTGGCGACACTATCTACTAGTTCTCCCGTTGTTTTTAGCATTATATACGAAGAAAAATTAATGTAATATTTTGTTCTAACCCAAATTTCTGGTTCATTTTCTTGAATCCAAATTCCAGGCGTCCGCTTCCGATTTAAGATAATTGTTTCAGTCATGCCAGTGATTGCAAAGGCGATCTTTTTTATTAAAGAAACATCCTTTTTAAGAGCAGCTTGTCTTTGATCAAGCCAAAGAATCATTGGCCGTAGAGGTTTTAAATTCTCGTCTAATAATATCGCACTATCTCTAAAAGTCGTTATCCCTAATGCGCTCACATTCTTAAGCAATTGACCATGCTTTTCCTTAAGTGTCTTTGTGACAGTTTTCATCTGTTCCCAGTAGTATTCAGGGTCTTGCTCAGCATAGCCAGGTTTAGGTGAAAAGTAGGGCTTGTCATAAGCAAGTTTTTCCATCGCCAAGGTTTCACCGACATTATTAATAATTAGGGCCCGAACAGATTGGGTACCAAAGTCAATTGTGAGGACTAGTTTTTGATTTTTCATAGTTGCTACTCTTTCTTAATATGTACATTTTAGCAAAACATAAGCATTTTCGCCGATAATTCGTTTTATTAACGGTTTTACTATCATTTTTCCGCTATTTTATTAATATCTATGATATTATAAACAAGTAGTATTCTAAATACTTTAAAAACATATAAGGAGGAAATATGGCAAACAAAAAATATGTTTATCACTTTGAAGAAGCCTATGGATTAGGCAAAGAACTTCTCGGTGGTAAAGGTGCTGGTCTTGCGGAAATGACTCACATCGGAATTCCGATCCCTCAAGGCTTTACTGTTTCAACTGAAGCTTGTAACCTTTACTATCAAAGCAAGAAAACCTTACCAGGTAATGTTGTTGATGAAGTTTATGCTGCAATTGAAGCTTTAGAAAAGAAAACCGGCAAGAACTTTGGTGGTGACAAAAACCCATTGTTAGTTAGTGTCCGTTCAGGTGCTCGTGCATCGATGCCTGGCATGATGGATACAATTCTTAACTTAGGGCTCAATGACATCAGCGTTGAAGCACTTGCTAATGAAACTGGCAATCGTCGCTTTGCGATGGACTGCTACCGTCGTTTTATCTTAATGTACACCAACGTTGTAAGAAATTACCCACGTGTTGCATTAGACAAAATGCTTGAAGAAATGAAAGAAAAGAAGGGTGTTCACCTTGATACTGAACTTGATGCTGCTGATTTAGAAGCATTAGTCAAACAGTACAAAGACTTCTACAAAAAAGTAATTGGTGAAGACTTCCCTAATGATGCAAGAGAACAACTAATTTCTGCAATTACTGCTGTCTTTAGAAGTTGGGACAATGAACGGGCAAACATCTATCGTAAGATGCACCACATTCCATACGAATGGGGTACAGCAGTTAATGTCCAATCAATGGTTTTCGGTAACAAGGGTGATACCAGTGGTACTGGTGTTTCATTCTCCCGTTCACCATCAACTGGCGAAAAAGCAATTTTTGCCGAATATCTACCAAACGCCCAAGGTGAAGACGTTGTCGCGGGTATCCGCACGCCTCTCCACATCGATTGGTTAGAAAAGAATATGCCATCTGTCTACAAACAATTCCTTGATACAGTCAACTTAATGGAAAATCATTACCGTGACATGCAAGATATGGAATTTACTGTTGAAGAAGGCAAACTTTACTTCTTACAAACACGTAATGGTAAAAGAACCGCAGCCGCTGCGTTAAAAATCGCCTGTGATCTTCTCGACGAAGGCTTAATCTCTGAAGAGGAAGCTGTTCTTCGCATTGATCCAACTGCCCTTGATAGTCTTCTACACATGGGCTTCGATCAAAAGGTCCTTGCAAAGACAAAGGAAATCGTCACTGGTCTTCCAGCATCACCTGGTGCTGCTACCGGCAAACTAGCCTTTACTGCTAAAGAAGCCGCTGAAAGAAAAGAAAAAGGCGAAAAAGTCTTATTAGTCCGTGCCGAAACTTCACCTGAAGATATCGCCGGAATGGTCGCCGCTGAAGGTATTCTCACAATGCGTGGTGGTATGACTTCTCACGCTGCTGTTGTTGCTCGTGGTATGGGTAAAACCTGTGTCGTCGG
>CAYZOC010000011.1:0-1743 GCA_964480275.1 uncultured Staphylococcaceae bacterium
TTAAAAACACACAAATACAATGTAGACTCAAACATTTCAAGGTTTTAGAGAATTCGTTACCGAAGATATGTTATATTTCAAATTCACAAAATGAAGTTTTGAGAACAAAATATTATGTAGTATCGGTATAATTTGATTGCAGAATTATTTATTAAATCTTGTAAAGTGATTACCAAATTTAATATTAATTTTATGTCAATAAGCCAAACAACAGCATAAAAAATATAACGGTCACTAACTGTTTACCAATGCTTGATGCTGATTATTTTACTAAGAAAGAGCACGCTGACCGCTTCAATGTTGATAGTTGGTTTTACTCGAGCGCCTTACGTAAGGGACACGAAAATGGTAATGTCAATTTTATGCCAAACCACCTACATTTAGCGGCTCTATGACGACTAGATTATAAAAAGACCAATATATATATGGGTAACGCGACTCCACCAGACGAACATGGATTTGTATCCCTTTCTTTATCAAACGTCTATGAAAAGCGCGCCATTGAAGATGCTGATTTGGTTATTCTTGAAATTAATCCTAAACTTCCGCGAACGTTTGGTGATCTCGAACTTCATGTTTCCGACATCGACTTTATGATCGAAGTTGACTATGATATCCCTGAACTTCCTGATGGAGAAATCACTGAAAAAGATAAAAAAATCGGTGAATTTATTGCCGAATACATTAATGATGGTGATTGCTTACAACTAGGCATCGGTGGGATTCCAAACGCTGTTGCTAATGCTCTTGTACATAAGAAAAATTTAGGTGTTCACACAGAAATGTTGACAACCGGCTTTATGAAGTTGTTTAAGGCAGGTGCAGTCACAAATAAACTTAAGAACAATCATCGAGGTAAGATGTTCTGTTGTTTTGCCCTTGGAACTAGAGAACTATATGATTTTATTGATAACAATCCAGGCGTTCAAATTCTTGATGGGGCTTATGTTAATGATCCCTACGTAATTGGCCAAAATGATAATCAAGTCTCGGTCAATTCGACAATTGAAATTGACCTGACTGGTCAATGTTGCTCTGAATCCATTGGTAGTCGCCAATTTAGTGGAACTGGTGGTCAATCAGATACAGCAGTTGGAGCCCAAAATTCAAAAAATGGCCGTTCTTTTATTGCGCTTTACTCAACGGCGATGGTTAGAAATAAAGAGACTGGCGAAAGAGAAGAAGTTAGTAAGATTGTCGCTCAGTTAAAACCTGGCGCGGCTGTTTCGCTCTCCCGTAATGATGTACACTATGTTGTCACTGAATATGGCGTAGCCAATCTTCGTGGGAAAAACATTCAAGAAAGAGTTGAAGCGCTTGTAAAAATAGCGCATCCAAAATTCCGTGATGGGATATTAAATGAAGCAATAGAACTTGGCATTTATGTGCCTAAAGGCAAATAATCATGGCTTATTTTGATTTTGACGGCAAGCAAGTATATTATGAAGTTCATGGTGAGGGAAAACCCTTACTAATTCTTAATGGAATAATGATGTCTACGGCATCGTGGCGCTTTTTTGTTGATGCATTTTCCGCGCAAAATAAGCTTATTTTGGTTGATTTTCTTGACCAAGGCAAAAGTGAAAAGCTCGTTGATCGACTATATACCCAAGAATTACAAGTCGAGCTTGTAAAGTCCCTACTCCTTCACTTAGAAATTAATAAAGTGGCAATTATGGGTATTTCTTATGGTGGCGAAGTTGCACAACAATTTGCGGTTAAACACTTAAATTTTGTTGAGCG
>CAYZOC010000011.1:1843-23593 GCA_964480275.1 uncultured Staphylococcaceae bacterium
TGAGCGCCCACTATTATTTACAAGCTTAGTGTTAGGATTTGTAAACACCACTACTATCGAATTTAACATTTAATCTTAGCAAAACAATGTACCTCATAAGACATTGTTTTCTTTTTACGTTACAATAATTTTAGGAGAAAAATTATGAATATTTATGATATCGCCGTACTAGATGTAAAAGGTCAAGAACTTAAACTCGATAAATATAGAGGTAAAGTACTTTTAATATTTAATTCAGCTACACGCTGTGGTTATACTAATCAATACGAAGGGTTAGAAAGTCTTTATGCAAAGTATCAACGTAAAGGATTAGAAGTTTTAGACTTTCCTTCCAATCAATTTTTAAATCAGGCTCCTGGAACAAATGAAGAATTAGCTGCGTTTTGTAAAATGAAGTTTGGAACAACTTTTGTAACCTTTGGTAAAGTTGATGTTAATGGCAAGAATCAAGCGCCATTATTTAAGTTTTTAAAGTCACAAAAAAACGAGGATTTTCCCAAGGAAAAAGTAAAACTTCACGAGAAATTATTTAATAAAAAAGAATCAATAAAATGGAACTTTACGAAATTTTTAGTTGATCGTGATGGCAATGTTGTCCATCGGTTTGCCCCATCCTTTCAGCCTAAAGAGATGGAAAAATATATCGAAGAACTCCTATAAAATATTAAGATCAAGTAATTAGATGAGGCCCAAATGTTAGAACAAGCTAGCAAAAGGGTCTTTTTTCTATGATTTTAAGAGAATAGTTTAAATACAAATGAGTTTAAACTCACATTAAGTGGAAAGTGTTACTCTTGCGTTTATTACGAAACCGAAATAAAATATAATCAATCACAAAGGAGATTTATATTATGAAATTACCAGCACTAAAAGGTCTACATCACGTAACTGCAATTACAAGTAGTTCACCAAAAATTTATGATTTTTATACGAATATATTAGGGATGCGTCTAGTTAAGAAAAATGTAAATCAAGATGATTTAACGACTTACCATCTGTTTTTTGCCGATGATCGTGGCAATCCTGGCACTGATATGACTTTTTTCGACTTCCGAGGAATTGGCAAACACATTGAAGGCACTAATGATATTAGTCGTACTTCATTTAGAGTTCCAAATGACCAAGCTCTTGAATACTGGTTGAAACGGTTTAAACACTATGGAGTAAACAATGAGGGCATTAGCGACTTATTTGGCCACAAAGCAATTTTCTTTAATGACTTTGATGATCAAAGATATGCACTAATTTCTGATGAAAAAGATCGGGGTGTTAAAGGTGGCGAACCTTGGCATAAAGGACCAGTCCCTGATGAATATGCTATTTATGGGTTAGGTTCTATTTTCTTAAGAGTGTCTAACTATCGGATGATGAAAGATGCACTTGTCGATGTTATGCAAATGGAAAATGTCGCAAATGATGATCAATTTCATAAATTTTCTATGGGTATGGGGGGTAATGGCGCAACTGTTATTGTCGAAGAAACTAGAGAAATGCCGCAAGCCCGGCAAGGTTATGGAGGCGTCCATCATGTCGCCTTCAGAGTGGAAGATCGTGCGGCAATTGATAAGTGGACTGAACACTTTGAAAATCTAGGTTATCCAAACTCTGGCTTTGTTGAACGGTTTTATTTTAAGTCCCTATATGTAAGAGTCTACCCAAACATTCTTTTTGAGTTAGCAACCGAAGGACCTGGATTTATTGACGACGAAGAAGAATACGAAGTTTTAGGCGAGAAGTTAACCCTTCCTCCACACCTAAGACACCGTCGTGACTATGTTGAGAGTAATCTACCACCATTTGATACAGTCAGAAGTAACAAAGTTTTCAAAAAGGAGTACTTGAATGACTGATAAAATTTTAAAAACACTAATCATCCTTTTTAAAACAGAACAAAATCTTAACAAGCACATTAAAAAATCACTGGTAGGATCAAGTTTGACCGTAAATGAATTCGCTGTTTTAGAAGCTTTAAGTAATAAGGGCAACCTTTCTGTCAATGAAGTACTTAAATATGTTTTAATCCCCAATAGTTCGATGACATATGTATTGAATAACCTCGCAAAAAAGGGATATATTATAGAAGTGGCTAATAGTGACGACCAACGAATCAAACGCTTAAAATTAACGAACTTAGGGCAAGAACTTTTTGAAAAAGCCTACGAAAAACACTATCTCTATATTCGTGAGCAGTTCGATGTCTTAACTAGTCAAGAAGAGATGGAACTACAAACTTTACTAAAAAAACTTGGACAATCATTGGAAAGGAACTTATAACATGTATCATTTAAAAAAAGATGGTGTCAATAATCGTGTTTTGGTATTATTTCACGGAACAGGCGGCGACGCTAAAGAAATGTATGAATTTGGATTGAATATTGACCCTAAGGCTACAATCCTTTCGATTGAAGGTGATGTTCGCCAGTGGCGAATGAATCGCTACTTTATCCGTCATGAAGATGGTACGTTTGATATCGAGAACTTACACCAGCAAACAGAAAAATATTTTGATGAAGTTATTTCTTTGTTAAAAGAATATGGGCTTGAGCATAAAGAAGTAATCGTTTTAGGCTATTCAAATGGTGCTAATTTAATTCAAAGTATGATGAAACACTATAATTTGCCATTTGCAAAAGCAATATTATTTCATCCTTCACTAGTTGAAGCTGAGCGTGATTTTTTTCCTCAAAAAGATTTGAAAGTTTTCATTACTAGTGGTGCTAAAGATCCATATATTAGTGCACAAGACTATAATCGACTGGTCGCCACAATTAAGGCACTTGATATTAAAGTAGTCTCTTATAATCACCAATATGGTCACGCCCTTACTGAAGAAGAAATTAGACGGGCGCGATCATTTATTGTTAGTTAAATATAATTATTAAGATAGCTAGAGCATACTAACTTCATCAATCCTTGATGATTGCTAACACTAGACTATCTTTTTTTGTTATCATGAACGTGCATTAATTTTTACAAAAAGGGGATTGTTTATGAGTAAAAAAATATCATCTATGCTAGTAATACTCCTAATTTATTTAGCTGCTATTGCCATAGGAGTCGTTAGTTTTATTTATGTTTTACCTGATTTAGACCTCGTATATCGCGTTTTAATCGCTGATTTAATCGCGACAGTATTTATTTGGTTGGTGTCACTTCCACTCAAGAATGCAAGTTTATATGATCCATATTGGAGTGTGATTCCACCGATTATTGTTCTCTTGCTAATGTTTTATACAAATAATTGGGGACTAAGTCTTATCCTCTTACTTCTAGCCTTAAGTGTTTGGGCAATTCGCTTAACTTACAACTGGGGCAAACTATGGACAGACTTTTCTCATGTTGATTGGCGGTATAAAAACTTTCAAGTTATGGCGCCGAAGCTTTATTGGTTGGTTAGTTTTCTTGCCATAATGTTTGTGCCAACGATGATTGTTTTCTTCCAATTAATTGGACCGATTATTCTTGTCGAACAAGTTAATCTAAGCTTTGGTCTAGCATCCATTTTGGGTACTGTTGTTATTGTTCTATCCGCTCTACTCCAACTTAGTGCGGATACACAAATGCAAAATTTCAAAAAAGACCCACAAAACAAGGGTGAAATCATGAAAGCTGGCCTATGGAAATACTCTCGTCACCCTAATTACTTAGGGGAAATCATGGTTTGGTGGGGAACATATTTATTTTATGTTCAACAATTTGGTTTTGATTGGATTATTCTCGCGCCAATTGCGATGACAGCCTTATTTGTTTTCATCAGTGTTCCACTAATGGAAAAGAAAATTCTTAAGACTCGTCCTGAATATAGCGACTACATTAAAGAAGCAGGTATGCTCGTACCATTTCCTAAACAAATGTTTAGTAAAAGCTCAGTCAACCAAGAAAAATAATTGATTGTTTAATTTTTAAGACAAATTAAAATCCCTCGGATCTATTAGCTAGAGCAACGAGGGATTTTTGCTTACTGTTTTTGATTCATTACGCCATCGACGATGACATAAACTTTATCACAAAATTCGATTAAGCGTTCATCATGAGTAACCATGATCGTAGCTTTCTTCTGTGCTTTAGTTTGTTCTTTAAGTAACTTAATTACATCAAAGGCACGTTTAGTATCAAGACTAGCGGTTGGTTCATCGGCAAATATTACTGATGGATTATGGTAGAGGGCTTTAGCAATAGCCACCCTTTGCCTCTCACCACCGGAGAGTTCGTTAGGATATTTACGTTCAAGACGTTTAACATCCACTCCAGTTAGTAGATTTTCCAACCAATCTTTATTTGGCTTACTCTTACTAATCCGATCATGAAGTAATAGTTGTTCTTTGACGTTTAGAAAGGGAATAAGATTAGATTGTTGAAGAATAAAACCGATTTTTGTGAATCTAACCCTTGTTTTTTGTTTATCACTAAGCTGACTGAATGGTTTACCATCAATCAAAACTTGGCCAGTAGTAGGACGTTGGAGGCCCCCAAGGATTGTTAAAAATGTCGACTTTCCTGATCCACTAGGACCGATAATTGCGACTAATTCACCTTCAGCGGCTGAGAAATTTGTTTTCTTTAGGGCGTGGATTACATCTTCACCATTGAGGAAGTCTTTGGTGACGTCACGCATTTCAATTAATGTTTTCATATTATGCTCCAATCGCCTTTAATGGATCAATTTTAGTGACAGTTCTCACCGAGAAGAGTCCACCAACAATTGAGAAGATTATAAAACCAGCACTAATGCCAACATAGAATACTACATTCGTAGCAAAAGGAACTGTTCCCGCAAGGAATATGCCGGAAATGATAGTAAGACCAAGTCCTATAACCATACCAATAAGAACTAAAATAATTGTTTGCCATATAACAGAACTTGCAACAAATCGATTGGAAATACCTTGGGCTTTCATGACCCCAAACATATTTATTTTTTGAACAGTTAAAACATAAATAAAGATACCTAATACAAAGGCAACAATCATAATTAAGAAGCCAATCATTAGACTAAATGTCAACACCTGGGCAGTATAGCCAGGCAGTGTACTAATAAAATCTTCAATCGGATAATCGACGAGAATAGTTGAATCAGCTGAATTGGCAAGTCCCCTGATTTCTCCTTTGATCACAACTGCACTAAAGACTGGTGCGAGAGTTGAACCAAAAGCATAGGTGCGATAATTATCCATACTTGTATAAATAATAGGTGCCGTTTGATAGGTTGTTTTACTGGTAAAACCTTCAATTACCCACTCAATCACTGTGTCGTCATTTTTTTCAATTACAATGGTATCACCAATTTCATAACCCTCTTCGGCAATTGATTCGTCGATTACGACGCCATTTGCTAAGGTGATTTGATCATATCCACTTGGGGCAAGAAAACTATTATCTTCAATCCCAAAAACATAAATTGCCGCACGAGTATCTAGTCCCTCTTCGGCATCTTTTAGACTAATAATTGCGGGGAAGAAACCAAGTTTGGCTTTTTCGTCAGCATCGATTCGGTCATAATCTTCATCAGTAAGATAGGACATCATAATGTTATCGTTAGCTTGATAGTTTAAAACAATATTATTAGCATTCCAGCTATTTATTCCGTTTGTATAACTACTTGCAAGACCATAGGCAAGCGAAGTAAGAAAGTAGACAAGATAACTAATTAGTGTGACTAAGACAATGATAAGCGCAAACTTACCTTTCGAGTGTCTTAATTCTTTCCATGCTAAATACATAATTAATTCTTATCCTCTAGTAGTTTTTCAATATCCTTAGCAATGCGTTCAGGCTTAGTCATTGGTCCATAACGTTTAATTACATTACCCGTTTGATCGATAAGAAATTTGGTGAAATTAAATTTGATTTTTTTTGAAAAGCGTCCAGGTTTACGATATTTGAGATAGGAATAAAGTACTGATTCATCATCACCATTAACCTTAATTTTTGCTCCTCTAAAAAAGGATGTATTATAGGTCGAGCGGCAATATTTGTTAATATCTTCCTCGGTTCCCAAATCTTTAATTGAAAATTGGTCACAAGGGAAATCAAGAATTTCAAGGCCCTTCTTATTATAAGTGTCATAAAGTTTTTCAAGTTTTCCATACTGCGGGGCAAAAATACATTTTGTTGAGGAATTGACAATTAATAAAATTTTGCCCTTAAATTTGTCAAGTTTTACTGCCTTAAATTGAAAGTCGTCAACTGAGATATCATATAAGCCCATAGAAACCTCCTTTAAATATAAATAAGTATATCATTTTATTTTTAGCTACATAAGTATTTGCTTAATAAGATATATCAAAAGCATCGTATTGTAGAAAAGACATTTGATTTGTTATTATTTAGTTGTTATGAAGATAATTAAGCAAAATTTAATTGGTTATGCCTGTCAAAACCTTGACGTTGAAGACGATGTGTATCGAACATGTCGGATTGAGCGGTTTAATGCTAAGGTTGGTCATGACTTAATTGCTGAAAATTTGAAAGTATTAGAAGGAATGATTGATTATAATATCAAGCATGGTTTGAAAATGTTTCGGATTACATCTTCACTTGTTCCTTTTGCCTCAAACAAGCAAATTTTTAACATTGACTGGACTAGTGATTTTGCAAGCGAATTAAAGATAATAAAAAATAAAATTGTTAGCAATAATATTAGAATTTCGGTTCATCCAGGCCAATACACTGTCCTAAATTCGCTTAATGATGACGTTATTACTCGTAGTATCCTTGAACTTGAATATCATGTTGATATTTTAGAAAGTTTAGGTGGCACACAAAATAGCAAAATGATTGTGCACATTGGTGGCGTTTTTGGTGATAAAGGTGCGGCTATTGATCGCTTTGTTGATGTTGTTAATTCGCGCCTTAGTAAAAAAATTAAAAAACATTTGATTATCGAAAATGATGATCGGCACTATAACGTTGAAGAGGTTCTATACATAAGTGAAAAAACAGGGCTACCGGTTGTTTTTGATAATCTTCATAATGAATGTAACCCAAGTCCAGGCAAGATGAGTGAAAGAGAACTAATTATCAAAGCTTTTTCCACTTGGCGCAAAGAGGATGGTCGTCCAAAAATTCATTATAGCCAACAGGCTCCAAACAAGAAGATTGGTGCACACACCCAGACGATAAATGCGGAAAAGTTTTATGAGTTTTATCAATCATTAGCAGATCTTGAGTTTGATATTATGTTAGAAGTAAAAGATAAAAACCGCTCTGCTATTAAAATTAGTCTTTTATTAAGCAATGATTTTAATGAAGCAGAAAAAGAGTGGGCTCGTTATAAGTACCTTGTTCTTGGTAAATCGCAAAGTGCTTATGGGGAAATCCGGGAAATGCTAAAAGATAAAGAAAATTTTTCGAGTTTTGGGTTTTATAAGACAATTGATGATGCGCTCTTACTAGAAGAAAACGTCATGCGAGAAATTAACGCCCTTGAGCATGTCTATGGTTACTTTAAAAAAGTGGCGAGTGAAAAAGAAAAACAATCGATCCTTAAACTTATCAATCAATACAAGAATCGTGAGACAAGTTTAGATAAAGTTAAAGCGGGTTTAAAAAGACTCGCTAAGAAGTATAACGAGTCATATCTTTTGTCTAGTTATTATTTTGATTTTGTCAGTGACTAAATTAGCTCTTTTAAATACTGTTCGATTTTTGCCTGTGTTTCACGATAATCAAATCCAAAGGCACCGCGACTAATTGTAACAATAGGTGGCATTTGAATACGTTTAAATACACTGCCATCAAGATAGGATAGAAACCATTTTAAGTCAGCAAAAAAAACTTCTTTTTTTTCTAATCCATAGTGTTTAATCAATCGAGTTATATTTTCATCAAGGCGATTATTAAGATATTCATCAATGAAACTTGTAAGTCCACGAGTTGGGAAAGTCATTATTTTATTGAGCAACCAGTCGTGATACCCCCACTTCATCGGATCAACCTGTTGATGCTTTAATTCCGCAGTTGGCGGCACTTCATAGTGAGGAATGCCGTCTATAATTTTTGCGATAAGATTTTTGGGAATGATCTCGTCATCAAAATATGTATTTACTTCGTTAGCTAGCTCATTTACTTGAATTTTAGTCAGGTCACCAAGGGGCGATAAGGCGCCAATTGTGTCACCATAAAGCGTACAATAACCAAGAGCAACCTCGACTTTATTACCATTATTACAAACAACTCCACCATGGATTTGTGCAAGTGTCGAAAGCACATGTCCACGGAGGCGAGCATGAATATTTTCCTCGACTGGTCCACTTACTTCACTAAATAATTGTTTTGTTTCTAGGATTAATTTTTCGATTGAATAACTAGTATAACTAACACCTAATTTTTGGGCTAAATGTTGAGCATTATCAATCGTGATCTTTGAATTAAAGTGGCTTGGAAGATTAAACGCTAATACGCGATTTTTGCCAAGTGCGATGGTTAATAGCGCAGTGTTTAGTGCACTATCAATCCCACCCGATAGACCAATAATCCATTTGACTTTTTGCTTGAACATTTGCTCGTCAAAAAGCCGAATAGAAGCAACAATAGCATCAAATAATTTTGAAGTTTTGATTAGGGGTTTCTCGACAATTGGCTTTGATAAATCGACAAAGAAATGCTGCTCTTCAAAGCGGTCATTTAGTTCAATAATAGGACTATTTTCGCCAACGCAAATGAGTGAACCACCATCAAATAGTAGAACGTTTTTTCCAACATCTTGGAGCCCAGTAGCGTTGACATAAATGGTTGGAACTTTGGCCTTTTTTGCTAGATGTCTTTTTCTTGCGACTTCTTTATTGAGCGTCCATGGCGAACTAGAAATATTAACTAATAAGTCGGGTTTATATTTCATTACTTCTTGTGTGACTTTATAAGCATAATCATCATCCCAAAGATCTTCACACACTTGGAGGCTAATGCGGTGATCAACACCATTACGATTAAAAACAAAAGGGGCCAACATTTGTGAGTGTAATGTTTTGTTTGCACTCATTAACTCGAGTCCACTTAAAAAATAACGCGAATCATCAAACATCCGATAATCAGGATTTAAGTGTTTGATATATATACCAGGATGTTTTCCGTTTTCTCTTTTTACTAGCGTTTTATTATAGGCAAAGAAAGCAGCATTAAATCTAACATTACGGCCATCACGACCCTTGATTACTTCATCAATGGGGTCAATATGAATATTTCCCCAAATAATACCAATATTATCAGATAGATTAATTATTCTTTGATTAAAGGAAGCAATAAAGCGCCTAAAATCATCATCAAGATAGCGGTCACCAACAAAATAACCACCAACACACATTTCTGGGAAAACGACGAGATCAGCACCATTTTTTTTGGCCATTTCAACGTGTTTTTTGATATTCAAAAAATTAGTGTTAGCTTGTCCAGGTATTACTCTTATTTGTGCGATACTAACTTTCATATATTTTCTTTCTTAGTCATTTTAGCATAAACAAAATTTCTTTGATGTTCCCAACAACACGTTTGGTAAGTTTTTTGTAGTTTTTAAGCCACCACTAGGTAGAATTTAGGCTTATGTGTTTATTTTAGGGTCATTTTCTAGTATCATATTTATAATATGACGCTTAAAACTAAGCCCATTAGTAAAGGTGGTGACAAGATGTCGGCATTTGAAAAAATTATTAAATTAGAACAAGCATTTGATAACCGTAAAGTCGAACTGCAAGAACAACGCGAACATAAAATCCGTGAACTTGATAACGAACTTAAATTAGCACATGAAAAACTTGTTAATGAGTTAAAAAAAGAGGTTGATACTACAAGAAAAGAAACCTCGCAGGCAGTGACAAAAATGCATGAAGAGTTAAAAGAGCGACTCCAAAAAAACAAGGAGGCTTTTAACGCCGCTTTTGAAAAAGACAAGGCAAAAATTGTCGATAAAATTTTCTCTGAGGTAAAGAAAATATGATTGTTCCGGTCAAGCGAGTAAATCTAGTATTGACTCCCGCCGATAAGGCCGGTGTTTTTCTTGCTCTACAAAAACAAGAGCTTTTTATGGTTAAAGGTTTTAATTTAAAAAATCACCCGTTATATAATAATGACCAACTCGTGAAAACAAAAAAAGCCATCAGTATTTTAGAAGCTCATCAAAAGAAAAAGCCTTTCTTTTCGACGATTAGCGTCGATAGTGTGGTTTTAGAAACAGGTGACGAACAGGCAAAAACTATTGTTGATAAGGTTATTGATTTAGAAAATAAAATTGGTGAAAAAAGCGAAGATATTCGCCGTCTCACTGCTGATAATAAAGCATATCTTCCTTTCACATTTCTTTCTGTTGCTCAAGAAAAATTAGAGACGAGCATACTTGTTGAATTTTTCTCTTATAAAATCAAAGAAGAAAAAAGAGAATATATTGAAAACGCACTAACAAAAGTTGGTGTTGAATATGAAGCAGGGGTCTATGACAAGATGCTCTATATTGCAATTGCGCTTTTTGAAGATGTAAAAAAAGATGTTGAAATAGCACTAAATGCAGTTGAAGCCGAAGAAATTAAACTGCCTAAGACTCATTTGAATTACAATGAGGCAATCAATAAAAACGAACAAAAAATACAAATATTTAGTGGTGAAATTGAACTATTAAACGGACTAATAGATGAACAAACAACTAATCTTGAACTAATTAAAACTTATTATGATAAAGAGGCGAACATACTCGTACGCGAACACATTCCCCATAAAACAAGTGAAAACTTTATCCTACTTGAAGGTTATGCCCGTGAAGATCAGATGCCAGAACTTGAACAGGTGATTTCCACTGTTACGGATGATTATGAAATTGAAGTAATTGAAAACGCTAAAGAAGTTTTACCGACAGCGCTAAAAAACAACCGCTTTGTTAAACCCTTTGAAACAATCACTGATAGTTTTTCGGTACCAAACAATAAAGAAATCGATCCAAACCCCGCAATGTCGGCTTGGTATTGGCTATTCTTTGGCTTTATGTTTGCCGATATTGGTTATGGTCTTATACTTCTAGCGGGAACGCTTTTAATGTTAAAACTAAAAAAACCACGGGGTGGCTTCAAAAAGTTATTACAAGTTTTCATGTATTCAAGTATTTCAACAATTGTGTTTGGTCTCATAACTGGTTCGTTGTTCAGTGTTGAACTTACTACAATTTTCCCGGGTCTTCCTAACATTTTTCTCTCGCCGGTCAATGACCCAATGCTTGTGTTAATTATTTCACTGGTCGTAGGTGCGTTTCACATTATGACCGCATTAGTTTTCAAAACCCTGCGCCTTATCCGAGAAAAAGATATATTAGGTGCTCTAGCAGAAGCGGTAAGTTGGATTCTTATTCTCTTGTTGGGCCTAGTATTTATTGCCGATATGATGGAGATTTTATGGCCAACAAATGTGATTGTGAGCTATGGAAGTCTTGGCCTAGTGTTGCTTGGCCTGGCATTTATAGTCTTTCTTTCTGGCCGTGGTAATAAAAATCCACTAACTTGGGCAATGAAAGGACTTGGTGGTCTATATGGAGCAACAAGTTATCTGAGTGATATTCTAAGTTATAGTCGACTCTTAGCCTTAATGTTAAGTGGGGCTGTTATTGGTTCGACGATGAACCAACTTGCGGGAATGGTAAGCGGCGCCTTCTTTGGTGTTGGCATTATCTTCTCGATTTTAATTATTATTGTTGGACACCTCTTCAACTTTGCGATGAGTTTACTTTCCGCATATGTTCATGGTGGGCGTCTTCAATATCTTGAGTTCTATGGCAAGTTCTACGAAGGTGGAGGAATTGCTTTTGAACCACTAGCCTATCAATTAAATTACATCAACGAAATAAAGGAGAATTAATTATGGATATGGGTGTAGCATTAGCGGCAATTGGGGCCGCATTAGCCGTTGGTTTAGCCGGCGCAGGTTCGGCGATTGGCGTTTCGATCGCTGGTAAGTCGGCAACTGGTGTTGTCGCCGAAAAGCCCGAACTTTTTGGTAAGGTGTTTGTCTTACAAGCCCTCCCAGCAACACAGGGTATTTATGGATTTCTTATTGCGATTTTGACCCTAACAAATATTGGTCTTCTTGGTGGTGGCGCTGTTAGTTTAAGCGATGCCCATGGATGGACATATTTAGCAGTTGGTCTAGCAATTGGAATTACTGGTTTATTTTCAGGGGCATATCAAGGCCAAATTGCCGGAGCGGCAATCAAAATGACAGGAAAAGATCCAAGTCTATCCACTCGTGGTATGACGATGACCGTCATGGTTGAAACTTATGCGATTTTAGGTTTACTTGTTTCAATTCTTATCATGTTTGGCATGTAGGAGTAGAACAAGTAATGAGTAAAACAAAAATCGAAAAATATATTGAAAAAGTTGAGCAAGAATTCGTTCTTAATTTTGAGGCTGAAACCGAGAAAATTCTCAAACAAAAACGTGAGACATTCGAAAAAGAAGTCAAGGAACTAAGAGCAAAAACACTTGATAAAACAGCGAAAGAGCAAAAAGACACAATAGCGACAACCAAACAAGCGCTTGAATTTGAAGAAAAATCAAAGGGCGAAGCTCTAAAGTCGCTGATGATTGAAGAAATATATGAAGACGCCTACACACGAATTACGAGTTTAGATGGACGCGACTTACTAGAATTTGTCGCGCTTTTACTGGCCAAAGAAAACTTTAAGGGTGAGCATCGTCTTTTAGTCAAAAAAGGAAATTTTGATAAATACAATAAGGCTTTGAGCAAAAAAGATAATGCCGATTTATTAAATGAAATGATCAAAGGCGCGAAATTCACTTTAGAAATTTATGATGATGCCGTTGACCAAGGCTTTATTGTTGAAGACAAGGAATTCGATATTTACTTTGATTTTAAAACCATTCTTGAAAAACACAAGCAAGCGCATGCGTTTGAAATTTATCAAAAGTTATTTGGAGATAAGTAATGGACTTTACCTTTGCAAGTGGTCGACTTAGCGTCAAACTAGCGGATTTGAAACGTGTCGAAAATCAAATCCTCCAGCTTGAGGGAAAAAGCAATCAGCAGTTGATTGAGTTTTTAAACCACTTACAAATTGCAGGTACTAGTGAATATAGCGATTTTAATTTACTTATTCGTGGCGCTGAACAATTCTTATTTGGCGAGTTAGTGGCATTAATTGATGAAGAACACTACTACTTGCTTGACCTAGTTTATGCTGAAGAGATTTTGACATTTCTTAACTTGAAACTTCATGACGTTAAATATCAAAAGCGGTTCGATAATTTTGATATCCTTCATTTATCGCTTACTAATCTTCTTAGCGATAAACAACTACACACGTTAGATTACTTTACGAAGATGATTGAAAGTGTCAGAAGTGAAGCGGGCAAAAATCTCGAACAAAGCGAAGCCCGTCTAGTCAAGCACTACTACGATTATCTTCTTGAAAATTTTGGGGATAATAAGTATTTATCAGCGAAACTAAGAGCAATTAATACGCGAACACTTGTTAGAGCAAACCTTCTAGAGTTAAGCAAAGAAGAATATGTTAATGAATTAGTAGGAGATGATACTCTAATTGAAAAATACACAAATTATTATCGACTCGAGCAAAAACAATTGATTTCGACCCTAAGTGATAAGGTTGACACAAAGATTGGTAACCTTTATCAACAAATGATCGAAAATCGGAGAAACGCTGATAAATATGTTGATGATTATTTGAATATTAAGTTAGAAGAACTAGTGTTTTCTTCAGAGTTTAATAATCTATTTATTCGTTATGCGATGATTAAAAAAAGAATTATTAAGACATTGAAAAAAATGTATTATCAGGTGGAGGCATATGAAACAAATAGTAATAATTAGTCCGCTTGATGCGATTGAAATATTTAAACAACTTGGGTTTGCTACGCTTGTGAGCGGTGATGTTGAAGAAATTTCTAACTATGTTAAAACAAACATTGCAACGACCAAAGTGTTTATTTATGACTTTGGTCTTAAAAATATTTTTCAATCAATTCGCGAAAAATATAAAGATTCAGCGTTTCCAATATTCGTCGCTTTAGCACTTGAAAAAGATAAAATTGAAGCATCGCTTTTAGAAGCAAATCGACAAATAGAAAATGCCATTGGCGTGAAAATAGAATAGGAGTCAGTTATGGAAAAACATGGGTTAATCAAAAAAGTTGCAGGTCCACTTATTGTCGCTCGTAACATGGAAGATGTTCAAGTATATGACGTTGTTCGTGTTGGGCATAAACGCCTAATCGGAGAAGTTATTGAACTTAGAGGCGACCTTGCTAGCATCCAAGTATATGAAGAAACAGCAGGTATTGGTCCAGGTGAACCAGTCTACTTTACCTATGAACCTCTTTCTGTTGAATTAGGTCCTGGTTTAATTGAAAGTATTTATGACGGAATTCAGCGTCCGCTAACGGCGATTTATGAACAGGCCGGTTCACAAATTCCTGTTGGAATTGATGTGCCTAAACTAGATCAAAATAAAAAATGGACGTTCAAGCCTATTGCTCGTGTTGGCGACAAATTAAGTGGGGGTATGATTTTAGGCGAAGTCGAAGAATCAATTTCGGTTCTCCACAAGGTAATGGTTCCACCAAACATAAAAGGTGAATTAATTGAGATTTTAGCAGGTGAGAAAACAGTCAAAGACGTGATTGCCCGCTTAAAAAATAAAGATGGCGATGTGATTGAATTAACAATGGCTCACAAGTGGCCAGTCAGAAGAAAACGGCCTTATACAACAAAAATTGCCCCTAAGCGGCCAATGATAACAGGTCAAAGAATTATTGATACACTTTTCCCGATTGCGATGGGGGGAATTGCCGCAATTCCTGGACCATTTGGAAGTGGTAAAACTGTTGTTCAACACCAATTAGCCAAGTGGGCTGATGCCGATATTATTGTTTATATTGGTTGTGGTGAACGCGGTAATGAAATGACTGATGTTCTTAACGAGTTCCCACTATTAGTTGACCCACGGACAGGAGCATCACTGATGAATCGAACTGTTCTGATCGCAAATACATCAAATATGCCAGTTGCGGCCCGGGAAGCTAGTATTTATACCGGGATTACAATTGCCGAATATTATCGGGACATGGGTTATAAAGTTGCTGTCATGGCGGATTCAAGTTCACGTTGGGCGGAAGCACTGCGGGAGATGAGTTCGCGACTAGAAGAAATGCCGGGTGAAGAAGGCTATCCCGCCTATTTATCAAGCCGGCTCGCCGAGTTTTATGAACGCGCCGGACTGGTTGAAACTCTTGGTAATCATGCTGAGGGTGCAGTCACTGCTATTGGTGCGGTTTCTCCTCCTGGTGGTGATACTAGTGAACCAGTTTCACAAGCCACATTAAGAATCGTCAAGGTGTTTTGGGGCTTAAGTTCATCACTTGCCTACCGTCGCCACTTCCCCGCGATCGATTGGTTGAAATCATATTCACTTTATAGTGATATAATTCGTAAAAATATTGCCGAGAATATTGATAGTCAATGGCAAGATCATACAAGAAGAGCTTCAGCATTATTACAAGAAGAAGCTTCACTTTTAGAAATTGTTCAACTTGTGGGGATTGACACACTTAGTAGTAAAGATCGCTCAACCCTCCACGCTGCAAGAATATTACGTGAAGACTATCTTCAACAAAATGCCTTTGATGAAACAGACACATATACATCTTTAGATAAACAAACAAAGATGCTTGATATTATTATGCGCTGGTATGATTATGCTCTTGACGTAATTGCTAAAGGCGTAAAATATGAAAAAATCGAATTTCTTGATGTCAATGAGAGAATTGCAAAAATGAAATATGTCGAAGAAGAAAAATTTAAAGCCGATTACAAAAATATCCTCGAACATCTAGAGTTTGAGTTTTCACGGCTGGTAAAGGAGTAGATGATGGCGACAAAAGCATATAAAACGATTAAAGAAGTCGTCGGACCACTGATGCTTGTTGAAAAGACAAGTAATGTTAAGTATGACGAACTAGTTGTGATTAAGCCATATAAGGCCAATGAGCGTTTAGGTCGCGTTTTAGAAGTCGATGATGACAAGGTCCTTGTCCAATTATTTGAATCTTCACAAGGTTTAAAAATTGATGATGCTAAAGCAACATTTTTAGGTAAAAGTATTACGCTTGATGTTTCTGAACATATATTAGGCAGAGTATTTGATGGTCTGGGTCGGCCAATTGATGACAAGGGGCCAATTATTCCGACCAAGCGTCTAGATATTAATGGGAGTCCACTTAATCCTGTGGCCCGTGATTATCCTAATGAATTTATTCAAACAGGTGTTTCTAGTATTGATGGACTTAATACCCTAGTCAGAGGACAAAAACTACCAATTTTTAGCGCTAGTGGATTGGCACACAATAAACTTGCCGCGCAGATTGTTAAACAAGCGCGCGTTCTTAATGATGAAGAAAAGTTCGCTGTTGTTTTTGCTGCGGTTGGAATTACGTTTGAAGAAGCAAACTTCTTTACTGAAACATTCAAGGAAAGTGGTGCTCTTTCTAAGACAGTGATGTTTATCAATCTTGCTAACGACCCCGCGGTCGAGCGGATTGCCACACCACGAATGGCCATTACTGCTGCTGAATATCTAGCTTATGAACTCGGGATGCATGTTCTTGTTATTTTGACCGACTTAACTAACTACGCGGAAGCATTACGCGAAATAAGTGCAGCGCGTAAAGAAGTACCAGGGCGGCGAGGCTATCCTGGTTACATGTATACCGACTTAGCTTCACTCTATGAACGAGCGGGCCGTATCAAAGGTGTTAATGGTTCAATTACGCAACTGCCAATTTTAACGATGCCTGAAGATGATAAAACCCATCCAATTCCGGATTTAACTGGATATATTACCGAAGGACAAATTATTTTAAGCAGAAGTTTATCAATGCAAGGAATTGAGCCTGGTGTTGATGTTCTTCCATCACTTTCACGGTTAAAAGACAAGGGAATTGGTGAAGGAAAAACTAGGGCCGACCACGCTAATGTGATGAACCAATTATTTGCAAGTTATGCTCGTGGTAAGGAAGCCAAGGAACTATCAACAATTCTTGGCGATAGTGCCCTTTCAAAAACCGATCAAACTTATGCTCGTTTTGCCGAACAATTTGAAAAGCGCTATGTTGGTCAAGGCTTTGAGACTAATCGAAGTATTTTTGATACGCTTGATCTAAGTTGGGAATTACTATCGATTCTTCCTAAAAGTGAGCTCAAAAGAATCAAACAAGAGTTTATTGATAAGTATTATATTGAGGATTTAAATAAATAATGAGTCAAGTCGTTAATCATACACGGATGGAGTTACTAAAACTCAAACAAAAATTAGTAACAACTAGACGTGGACACAAACTATTAAAAGACAAGCAAGACGAAATGATTCGCCGCTTTATGGAGTTGGTCGCGGATTATCGTCAACTTAAGCGCCGGGTCCAAGAAGACATGGTCGCACTTTTAAAGTTGTATCAAAAGGCCCGTGTCTATGAAAACGATTTACAGCTATTTTCTAAAACGATTGGAATTAATACGACTTTGTCGTTAAATATTTCGACAAAAGAAATGATGGGTGTAAAAATACCCGCGCTTGAAAAAGCAAACACAACCGCGAAGTTTAAACCTAATTATAGTCTTAACAACTCGAGCATGATTTTTGATGAACTAATTAGTCTTGCCGCAACAATTAGTGACGAATTAATTCAACTGGCTAGTCTAGAAGGAGCTGTTAATGTTCTGAGTGAAGAAATTAACAAGACGCGAAGAAGAGTCAATGCAATCGAACACATTGTTATTCAAAATCTTGTCGATAATGTTAAAGTTATCGAACAAAAGCTTGCTGACAATGAACTGAGTAACACCGTTAGAATCATGAAATCAAAAGATATTATTATCAAGCGGAACTCAGAGAAATAGTCGTATTAAGGGGGAATATGAAAAACATTTTTGGCGTTAAATATGAAAAAAAACAGCCACAATCTAGCACTGATGGTGCTTGTTTTGTCGTCAGACAAATCGATGAGAGTCAGAATCAAAACATCAAAGCTTTTGATGATAAAATCAAGCAAATTAATAGTAAAGCTAAACTTCCGCTATGGCTAACAATTTCTTCTCATGCCCTTTTATTTATTTCAATTGTTCTAATCATTTCTATTTTGACCGTCCTTCAAGAAGAAGGGGTAAGTCTAAGTGCTGCTTTTACTAAAGCACCGTGGATGTTTATTATCTTGCCTATTTCCTTTCTTGGTTGGGTTGCAACAAAAATATATAAACGTTTCCTCTCTCAAAAAGTCAAAAACAGCGGGGAAGTAGCGAACCTTAAAGACGAAGCCGAACAAATTATCAAACAATCCAAAAGTCAATTAGCGATTCCAAGTGACGCTCATAAAGTTGATACTTTTCACTTTTTCTATCAAGATAAAAACGGTCGTGATGTGATTAAAAGTGTAGGTGGCGCCAATTATTTTAATGTGGAAATGTTTTTATATAAGGATCAACAAAATTTTTATTTATCTGATCTAGCCCTTGCTTATTGCTTTCCATTAGCAAGTATAACTTCGCTTGTTAGAATTAGAAAAACCGTTTCTTTTGATATTTGGAACAAAAAAGAGGCAATCACAGCCGCGAATTATCAATCTTACAAGATTAAGGCTAACTCTTTTGGTGCTCTATTTATTAATGAGTATTTAGTTTTGACACTTAAAGTCAATCAAGACAACTACTCAATTTTATTCCCAATCTATGAGCAAGAAGTAATTGAAAAGGTGCTGGAAATAAAGGCGGAACCCTTAGAAAAACAAACCCTCAAATAAATTATTTGTTATTATTATTGATAAGTTTTATACTTATCTAGTCTTTTAGAATGAGAGGTCTTATGAACAAGTTTTTTTTATTGTCGCTTTCAATCCTGATGACCACAATTAGTTGTGCACCAATCGGGACAAGCAACGAAGATAATAGTGATTCACTACCAACGACAAGTCAAGAAGTTACGAGCGAAGAGACAACAAGTCAAAACTCAACGACTAGTGATGAGCTTTCAACCAGCGAGGATATCACAAGTGAAACTCCCGCAACCACAGATCCTGTAACAAGTGATGAGGCTACAAGTGAGGAGCTGACAAGCGAGCAACCTTCAACGAGCGAAGATGTTACAAGTCAAGAACCTTCAACTAGTGAGGAAACGCCAACAAGTCAGCCAACTGATCCACTTGATCGCCCAGGTGAACAACTCTTTATTGATCAAACATATGCAAGTGCGCATTATTATGAACCTTCAAGTTATGACATTGAAGAAGTAGTGCCAACAAGTGATCCATATTATTCAATCGATACCGATTATGAAAGAGAACAATTTCATCAAAATGATTTCTCACGGGCAACAAGTTATGAAGATGCAATGTATCGGACCCAACATTATTTGATTTCTGGTGACGTTAAAGACACACCAGTAAGTGCTAATTTTAATATAAATCATTTACCTAATCGTCAGTATCGTGATCTAGCAAAATATCGAATTGATGAAGGTCAATATACATACACAACTAGTGGCGAATTTGAATCATATACGATTAATAACCTTGAAGGTAAGGTCAAGAAAATATATTATGGTGCGGCTTATGTCACACTTGAAGATGTTGCTGCCTATATCTTTGCCTTCCTAGATGCGCCAAGTAACTGGAGTAGCAGTAAAAGTGGAAGTATCGGCGAATGGGGAATTTATAAACGGTTTAATAACAGCTATTTTAGTGCGGACACTGATAAATATAAATATGAGCCAGACGTTCCTCGAACTGATTTTGATGGGAAGTATTATGGTGAAGGAATTTACAAGTATCATGAAATGGATTTTGGTTATACTGAACTAGGCTGGTCGCTTGGTTATTCGACCTATAATAGTCCATATAATGATGGATATAGTATCACTCGTGGCCCGGTAAGATTTGTCTATACGGCGGCGACCACTGATGATGAATATGGGGCAAAATATATTCCAATCGAACATCGCCATGTATTTCTAACGTATAATCACTATAATGATTTTATTGAATATATGAACTATGAAAATGGTTGGGGTATTCCCTTTGGCTGGATGAGTGCCGGTAATGAATATGTAAGTGGAATGAATAATGGCTCAAGCTTTGGTAAGGGCTATTATGAATTTGATACGATCATTCCAAAAACTGAGTATGATGATCATGCCGTGTATCGTTATTCCTACCAGAACACACTTGAATTACTCGGACAAATTAACGAGTAAATATATACGTATGATTATTTGAAGATTGAGGGTCAAAACTAAAACCCTCAATTTTTATTTGTTTGAGTTTATCAGTTGTATCAATGTTTTGATCAAAGATGTAGCGCGTCATCTTTCCCCGTATTTGTTTGAGTAAAACACTCGAAAGTTTATTTCTTTTTGCGACAAAATCAATACGAATAACATTTTGCAAGCCCCTTAGAAGTGGTGAAAACTCTTTACTCGTCAAATCAATGAAGATGTCACTATCATGTTTTGTCATTAAATATTTTTCAATTGAATCTTGCCAAAAGGAGTAGAGGTTACCTAAAAAGCGCATCGTGAAATCGAGGCGATAAGGATAAATGTTATCACTTGGGCGGACGAGACCATAAAATGCATCAAGAATATAGAGGCGATTAGGTGCTGGGGTGAAATTGCTAGTTTCCATCGCGCGATAGCTAACCCCAGAATATAACGATAGTGCCCGATACTTCCGTTCGTGATGAAAATATTCATATACTTCGCTAGCTAATTTTTCTGATAATTTCATTTTATTCATCAGCTGCGATCTCGATAAGGCGGCGATTTTATCGTATAACATCTTTGTTTTATTGGGAAATAATATTTCACTACTTCCAAGACTATCTGTCTTATTAAATGTCTTACTTGGGGCAATAAAAACAATTAAATTCATAAATTAAATATAACATTATTTCACTGTTTTGTGCTGTTATTTTGAGCGTATCTTTTGAATGTGAGGTCCTCATTTTGTATATTATTTATATATCGTAGAAAAGAGGAATTGTTATGAAAGTTCTAGTAGTATATTGGACTGGTTCAGGAAATACAGGAATGATTGCCGATGCAGTCAAAGAGGGACTTGAAGCTAGTGGTGCTAGTGTCGATATTCGGATGGTTTCTGATATTACCCCAAGCGAAGCTAGTGCCTATGATAAAATCGCCCTAGGTTGTCCATCAATGGGCGTCGAACAATTAGAGGAATTTGAGTTTGAACCCTTCTATGGCGCACTCAAAGATAGTCTAGCTGGCAAAAAAGTCGCCCTTTTTGGCGCTTATGGCTGGGGAGACTGTGAATGGATGAGAAATTGGGAAGAAGATGTTCGCACTAGTGGCGCTACACTTGTTGACGATGGACTTACGATCAATGAGACACCTGATGATGCTGGTTTAGAAGCCGCAAGAAATTTAGGGGCAACTCTAGCTAAAGCTTAAATATATTTCACCCTATTCATGAAAGATAGGTGAAGTTTAGTAAAGACGTTCAGTATTGAGCGTCTTTTTATATTTCAAAATCAAAGGAAAGAATGTGTAAATATATGTAGTTTTCACGGATATTTAGTGGGACCTTTTAGAACTTTAAATAAGAAATTATAAAAATATCCCGACAAAATAATTGGATTTATGAATATATTTGTAGACCCTTACAATAGTGTTTCTAGTATCATTTAGAATGGTAAGATGATAAACAATATATAAAAAACTAATTATACAGACGATTT
>CAYZOC010000012.1:0-13294 GCA_964480275.1 uncultured Staphylococcaceae bacterium
GATTACCTATATAATATTATACAATAATATTAGAGAAATAAACTTATAGAAGGCGAAAAAAACCTTTTTTATTCGTTTGATGTTAATTAAAAAAGCCTTTTATAACTAAAAGGCTTAACTTTTAATTGTTTTTTGCTTTTAAAAGAATTTTCCTCTAGCTTGTTCTTTAACAGCACGGCTAGCGGTAAATGGAATCCGTGTAGTGAATCCGGCCCGGGCGGCAACGATTTTCTTGGTTGGCCACACTTGGATATCTTGGTTCCATCTTTCAACAGAATCATTATAGAGTTGACGAGCAGCGGTAATTTCACGTTGTAAATATGAGTTTTGTTGCATTGCATCCGCTAAAGCGGCATGGGCTTTTAAATCTGGATAATTTTCAACCGCAACGCTAATTTGTCCATAAATATTATCGACTTGATTGGAAACCTCATTACGCACAGTTTCATTTTCAACATTACGACCCGAACGATAAGCGGCAATTTTGGTAAAAGTGTCCTTGTCAAGATCGATTGCTCGTTCGACAAGACCGACAACATTTTGCAAAATCATCACCCGTTGTTCAAGATAATTATCAATCGTTGATGCATCACTTTGAATCTTTTGTTGTAAGCGATCAAAATAGTTACGAGCGTTAATCTTCATAAATAAGAATACTAGGCCTGGAATAATTCCTAACACCCATAGTAAGATTTCAAATACTAACGAACCTGCTCCGACTTTGACCGGAAGCTGTTTGTTGATTACGTGAATATCACGTCCATCTTCGTTGACTTCAAAATTTGTTTCATCTAGTTGATTTGCCATATTTAATTCCTCCCTTATATTATTTATAATATCATATGGTTAATCTTTTGGTTGAAGTATTTTGTCGAGCAAAGTATTGTCATCATGCACAAAATCTTGCTCACGTAAAAATGTAATTGTCTTGCCACGAACGAGTGCATTTTTTTTATCACCAAATAGTCGTTCAAGGTTATTTACCCACTCATCACTAGTGGCAATTTTTTTGTTAAAGGTTGGACGATCAAGACCATCAGCAACTTTAATATATACACGGCTCGAACGTTCAACGGGAATGTATTCAATCCAATTGACAGGAACTTGGTGTGTTCGCCCATCACCACCGCGCATGGGGATATAGTCGGTCCGTTGAAAAGTCTGATAACCATAAGCAACTACTTTGACCTTATCGAGGTCACCATCTCGACCGACAACTTCTGTTTTTAAAATATTCCTTGTCCGTGATTCTTTATGCTTGAGCAAATCGGGATCAAGGGCATTAACATGAGCTTCATGATCGTAAGATGCCATCTTTTGCGGATAAACATCTTTATAAATATATTCAACCGGCTTATGTTGTTGATAAAGAGGAATTGCAAGTAATGGGGCCATTGCAAAATAAAAGTGTTTAAAATATGCATTATTATAATCATTAAACTTACGGCTAATTTCTTTTAAATCGTAGTGAGTATAATTATCTGGACTAGCGTCTAAATCAAAGTTTTGTAGATGTTCAGGAATAATGTAATTAACCTGTTTTTCTTTGATAAATGCAAAATCATCGCCATAACCTACCGCTTTATCTTTAATTACATTAAGCATCTCGCGTTGGGCAAGTGGGGTAAAAAGTAGGCGATATTGAATCTCATGATTACGATCATAGGCCCCAAATAGGAGTTCAAATTCACTATTAGACATTGCCTGGAAATTTTGACCTTTCGCAATTGATTTTCTTGTTTTCTTTGTTAAATCATCTTCGTTCTTGCGGACAAAACGTTCGATTTCTTTGTCATTCATGGAGTTAGCTTTGGAAGCGACCCGCCGAAATGAAAGGTCGGGAGCAGCATCATTGCAATACACAACCATTTCTTGATCATGATAATAAGGACAAGGCTTGGTCACCGTTGCCGTTAATGTTTGCGTTCTTGTGACAGTTTGCGTACGATTATTAACTCTAATTGTTTCTGTCCACGTAATAACTTTCGTTCCCGTGTATGTTTTGCTACCAAGATTATGATTAAGAATACGCATCAACAAAAATGGATTGCCAAATATTTGTCCACTTTGAACAAATTCAACCGTTTGATCCTTGTTCATACTGGGGGGTACACCATACTTTTCAAACATATAGTCAGCCCGTTCTGCCTTATAATAAGGATCAAAATCCAGTAAGGGAATCGTCTTTTCAATCAGTTCATTGGTCATACTCCAATCAAAAAGGTCATTGAGACTTTTTACTTGTTGCCACGCAAGATCAAGATTTTCTCGTAGAACCTTTTCTTCTTTGGCAATTATCGACTGAATTCGTTTAATCGCACTATTTATTTTTTTAACAATAATAAATATAAAAAGTCCATTTAGTCCGAGTCCTAAAGCGATAAACACATAATTAAGCACTGGTAGCAGCGACGGAAAAACGCTCTTATTATCAACAAGATCAAAAATCAAAACCGCACAAGCGATAAAGAAAATGACGATAAGGACAATTAAAAACGTTTTAAGTCCGCGTTTGGATGACAATTGGCCGCCTAAAAGTTTAAGCTTTTCTTTTTGCGCATCAATAACTCTAACAGTTGCTTGATTGCTAGCTTCATCAACCCCCGCACGAGTGACAAGCTCTTCAAAATAAGCCTTTACATTTTCTTCGTGTTTAGCCCGGAAAACCTTAGCAAATTCATTTACGGGTTCATAAATGTGTTGTTTTCCATCATTCATATCATCGCCCCCCTTTAGACAATTATTCTTTTAATTCGTGAATAAGTGGAATAATCATTGGTCGTCTTCTTGTTTCTCTAAAAATATATCGTTCGATATTAGTATTAACAGTTTCAGCAATTTCATCGGGACGGACATTAGTTTTTTTCAGTCCCTTTTCGACTGTATCAACAAAGATTCTAATGATATTTTTTAAGAGTAATTCGCTATCGCGAAGGTAGACGAATCCACGCATTTGCACATCAGGTCCGGCGTTAATTACTAGTTTTTTTGGATCATAGCCAACTCCAAGGATAATGACACCATCATCACTTAGCTTTTGTCGATCTTCAATAACACCGCGGTTTGTATCACCAATCCCCGTCCCATCGACCATTAGATCACCATTAACGATACGGTCGACTTCACTGTATAAAATTCTTGCACTAGCTTCTTTAAAGACGACAGGTACACCTGTATCAAGCAGTAAAATATTTTGATGGGAAAAATTAAGTCCACTATTTAGTGCTATTTTAGCATTGGCAATTTGATGACGATATAGACCTTTAACTGGTAAATAATACTTAGGTTTTAAAAGACTAATAATCATTCTGAGATCTTCTTCTTGCGCATGCATGTTGCCGACGTTACTATCGGAAATATTAACGATTTTCGCCTCTGATAAATAAAGCGAATCAAGCGCATCAGTTGCAACGACTTCCAAAACAACCGGTGGCGGACAGGCAATAATAAATGTGTCAGTAGGTTTAAGAACAAAGCGTTTATCCTCGTTCTTTTTAGTTCCAAGTTTAAGAATTTTTTCAAATAATTCTTCCCCGTTTCCTAACATAACAATGATTACATCCTGATCACGAGTGCGCAGAATATCATCATTTTTGACGACTAACTTAGGGTCGATTAGTGATAGTTCATGTTGTTGAAAGGCATTGAAATAATCCTCGGTCGCCTTATCATAAAAAATAATTTTACGGTGATAAAGTCGGGCTAAAGCAACTAATTCTTCGATACTATAACTTGATTGTTCATAGAGTGAAATAAAAATCCGGCCTTTAGCATCTCGAATATCAGTTTGAACTTTTGGCGTCAAGCGATGGCTTGGTGAAGTATAACCAAGTTTTTCCGCTCCACTACTTTCTGATAAAAGACATAACACATCTTTTTCAGCAATTTTTGCTAAGCTATTGAGATCAAGTTTGTAACGGTTACTTGCGTTATACTCAACAATAAAATCACCGGTATAGACGACATAACCCTGACTTGTATCAACAGCAACACCAAACGAGAGCATCGCATTATGTGTTGTTTGAAAAAGAACAAATTTGCGATTGGCAATTTGTATTCTACTGCTTGGTAAAACTTTTACAGTTTGATAACTTACTTTACTGCCGATTTCGCGTGTAAACTTTTCTAACATCATCAGCGTTGCTTCACTACCATAGACTGGTGCGGGAACTTCTTGATAAATAAATGGCAGAGCGCCAAATTGATCATCATGACCATGGGTTATGATATACGCTCTTATTCGTTGACGATTGTTTTTCAAATATTCAAAATTTGGAATGACAAAGTCAATCCCTGGGCGCGTTTTGTCAGGATATTTAAGTCCTGCCTCAAAAACGAAGATATCTTCGCCTATTTCTAAAACATACATGTTTTTGCCATTTTCATCGAGTCCACCTAAGGCAAAAAACTTAATTAAATCACTCATACTATTCCTCACTAATTATTTCTATTTATTTTCATCATATTAAATAACGTTTTAATTATACTAAATAATTAAGCAATCGTAAATAAATAATCCCAAAACAAAGAAAACAGCAGGACAAGAATGTCCTGCTGTCATAACTTATAGATTAAGACTAATTAACCACGTCTCTTACCGCGGAATCCACCACGATTTTGGCCACCATCTCTTCTTTGTGGGGCTCTTTCAACATAGCCTTCAGGTTTTTCAAGGAACACTTTGTGTGAAACTTTAACTTTACCTTTGTCATCGATTTCGCTTACTTGAACTTTGAGGGTGTCACCAACTTTATAAAGTTTCGTAACATCTTCGATTCTTTCATAGGATAAATCTGTGAAGTGGCAAAGACCATCTGTATTGCCAAAGAGGTTAACAAACACCCCATAATTTTCAACGCGATTGATTTTGCCTTCATAGACTTCACCAACACGAGCGACACGAATAATGTTTTGAATAATCTCTTTAGTCTTGTTAATAACTTGACGATCCATGTGATAGATTACAACTTGACCGTCATCAGTGATATCAATTTTAACACCATCATTTTCTTCAATGATTTTGTTGATTACTTTACCACCAGTGCCGATTACTTCTCTAATCTTATCTGGATCAATCATAAATGTTTCCATTTTTGGTGCATATTTACCAACATCTTCGCGTGGAGTGCTAATTGCGGCCATTTGGGCTGCCCGAATTTCATCACGCGCCTTTTTAGCTTGGGCAAGTGCTTCTTTTAAAACTTCCTTGCTAACGCCCTTGACTTTAATATCCATTTGTAAAGCAGTGATACCTTTATTAGTTCCTGCTACTTTAAAGTCCATATCTCCGAAGTGATCTTCGAGACCTTGAATATCGGTAAGAATTGTATAAGGATGATTTCCATCAAGTGGACCACTAGTAATTAGACCCATTGCAATACCAGTTACCATATCTTTGATTGGAACACCGGCTGCCATTAATGCCATACTTGAGGCACAAATTGAAGCTTGACTACTACTTCCATTACTTTCGAGAACTTCACTAACACAACGAATTGTATATGGGAAGTCTTCAATACTTGGAATGACGTAGGATAAGGCGCGCTCACCTAGAGCACCATGACCAATTTCGCGACGGCCTGGAGCACCAGTTCTTTTAATATCACCAACCGAATAAGGTGGGAAATTGTAGTGGTGCATGAAACGTTTGAATTCTTCTTCAGTCAAGTTATCAAGGATTTGTTCATCACTTTTGGCCCCAAGAGTCACAACGGAAAGTACTTGTGTTTGGCCTCTAGTAAATAGAGCACTACCATGGGCACGTGGAAGCAAATCAGTTTGGCAGTCGAGCGGCCGAACTTCATCGATTTTACGACCATCAGGACGAACTTTTTCATCGGTGATTAGTCTTCTGACTTCATCAGCAACCATTGACTCGTGCAATGATTTAACATCATCAATTGCCTTACGTTTTGCACTATCATCAGCAAATTCTTTGGCGCTAAAATGTGCAACCATTTCATCTTTGACATTTTGAATTGCGGCTTCACGTTCTAGTTTATCGAAGACACTAATTGCGTCTTGAAGTGGCTTGGTGAATACTTCGTGGCATTCCTTAACAACTTCTTCATTAGGAACAAAAAGTGGAAACTCACGTTTTGGTTTGCCAATTTCTTCCATAATTTTTTCTTGGAAAGCACATAATTCTTTAATTGCTTCATGCCCAAACATTAGAGCGTCAAGCATATCATCTTCATTGACTTGATCAGCGCCAGCTTCAACCATGTTGATGGCATGTTTAGTTCCGGCAACAGTTAATTGAATATCACTTTTAGCATTTTCGGCAACTGTTGGATTGATAATAAAATTTCCATCAACACGGCCAACTTGCACACCGGCAACTGGGCCTTCAAATGGAATATCACTCACACAAAGTGCCAATGAACTTCCGAGCATTGCACTCATTTCTGGAGTAGCATCAAGATCAACACTTAAAACGGTATTAATAATTTGGACCTCATTACGGAATCCATCAGCGAATAATGGACGAATAGGACGGTCAATTAGACGACCCGCTAGAGTAGCGTGTTCGGTTTCTCTACCTTCTCTCCGTAAAAATGAGCCTGGAATACGACCAATTGCGTATAATTTTTCTTGGTATGAAACTGATAATGGGAAGTAATCCAAATCCTTTGGACTATTTCCGGCAACTGCAGTCGAGAGGACTGCGGTTTCATCGAGTCTAACGAGGACAGCCCCGTCAGCTTGTTTGGCAACTTCGCCGATTTCAACGACGAGTTTTTTGCCATAGAAATCTAATTCGTAAATTTTCTTTTGCATATTTTCTCCCTTTTCCCTTAATTTACAAAAAACTGCCTTATTGAAAAGGCAGTAGTCTTTTTACTTTCTTAAACCTAATTTTTCAATTAACTCAAGATAGCCTTCACGATTGACGCGACTGTAATAGTCTAGAAGACTACGACGGTGGCCAACCATTTTATGGAGACCATGTTGTGAGTGATAATCGTGTTTGTTAGCTTTTAAGTGCTCTGTAAGATCGCGAATTTGTTGAGTAAGTAATGCGACTTGAACACGGGTTGAACCTGTATCTTTTTCGTTTTCTCCAAACTCTTTAACAATTGCTGCGATTACTTCTTTTTTTAAAGCCATAATTGTTTCCTCCTCTTTCTTTCTTTGCTTACCCATCGTCATACTTTGAGGTTCCGTATAACAGCGAGTAAGTTGCTTGTTTAGTATATACTAAATGCTCGTAATGAGCAAATAATAACAAAATTATTTATAATCTTTTTCAATTAGGGTGAGACAGTCTTCTTTATCCTGCCCGATTTGTTTGATTAATGTGTCTAAATCTTCATACTTTTCTTCATTACGAAGGAACTCTAAAAACTCGATAGTAATGACTTCATCGTATACCGATGAAGAAAAATCAAAGAGATGGACTTCGATGATACTTTTACTTAAGCGGTTGATTGTGGGATGGACGCCAATGTTACACATTCCAAAGTGATTTTCGCCCCGCAGTTGGACCTTAACGAGATAAACACCCCTTTTAGGAACAAAGTAGTGATAATCTAGTAGAATATTAGCAGTTGCATAACCAATTTTACTGCCCAATCCAAAACCACGGGTAATAATTCCTGTAATTTTATAGGGACGAGTCAATAACTCTTGGGCGGCTTTAACACGCCCTTGAGCAATAAGACGTTTGATTCTTGTTGTCGAAACCCGACGTTTTCTTGAATATAACACAGGTTCCACAACTTCTAGATTAAAATAGTCGCGACCTAATTCGGCTAATGTCTCAACATTACCTTTGGCCTCTTGACCAAAACGAAAGTCATCACCAACAATAACAGTGTGGACATTTAATGGCCGTAAAACCTTTTCGATAAATTCTCTTGGGCTCAAAGAACGCATTCTTTCATCAAGATCAATATATATAAGTGCACTAGCACCAAGATCAGTAAATACTTCAGTGCGGTCAGCAATCGACATTAAGAGCCCATCTTTTGCGTGTTTCTTCATCACATTATCAATGGAAAATATCAACAATACAGCTAACTTCAACCCTAGTTTTTTAGCGCGTTTAACTAACTCTTGATGACCAAGATGAACCCCGTCGAAAGTACCCACACAAATTGCATAGTCCTTGCCCAGAGCTTCGATGTTGTTAATGTCTAAATATCCAGCATTCACAGATTAAATCCTCGCAAACATTTATAAGTTTGTTCTTCTATTTTTTGATATATCGCTAAGAGTTTGCCTTGATAGACAATTTTTACAGTATCTCCTAGGTTTTTAAGCTGAATATGTGCCCCAACTTGCACAAGGCGAAGTTGCTTTTGAGTGATATCAGCAGATGGTAAATGATTTAGAAAATCACCAATGTTCATTATATCATTTTCCCCTACATTTTCTAGTTTTTTTGCCATTTCAACATTAAAATTTGCTATCTTTGTTCTACGTAAATTTGTTGTAGTTGCAAATGTCAGCAAGCGATGGGCAATATCATTACCAAGCGTGCGAATATATGTTCCACTGCTAACCAAAGTCCTAATCGTAAACTCTGGATGATTATAGGCTAAAAGCTCAATTTCATGGACGACTACGTTACGCGGAGGCACATCAACATTAATGTTTTTGTGAGCATATTTATAAAGAGGAACCCCATCTATTTTAATTGCGCTAGTTAGTGGTGGAATTTGCGTGATTTCACCAATAAATTCCTCGATAACTTGCTTTAGATACTTAGATGAAAACTCACTAACTTCTACTTGTTTAACAACTTCACCCTCTAGATCAAGCGTTGTCGTCAGCATTCCCAGTTTAAAAGTAGCGACATATTCTTTTGTTGAATTCTCGATGTAGGGAATTGCCTTAGTTCCTTCATTAACCGCAACAAGCATTAGTCCCGTTGCAAGAGGATCAAGGGTACCGACATGACCAACTTTGCGAACACCAAACTTTTTGCCGATTCTATTATCAAGACTTCGGCTTGTCATTTGACAATCTTTATCAATTAAAAACACACCATTAAGCATATATTTTCTCCACTTTGTATTATACTATCAAATATGGCACAAAAAAGTAAAAAACATATTCGAGAAATATTAGCATCGATTAGGCGCGCTGACGAAACTTTTGATCTTATACGTGATGGTGACCGGATCGCACTTGGCATCAGTGGTGGTAAGGATAGTATTGTCCTATTTTATGCCTTAAGTCTCTACCAAAAGTTTGCCAACAAAAATTTTACGATTATTCCGATTATGCTCGATTTAGGATTTAGCACATTTGATGCTAAAAACTATCAAAACTACTTTAAGTCGCAGGGTTATGAATTGCTCGTTTCCGATAGCCGGCAAGTGTTTCAAATTCTTGAAATTCAACAGGAACGGCAAAACCTCGCTAAATTACCGTGTTCGATTTGTTCACGGATGAAAAAGGCGGCGATTAATAAAGAGGCTAAAATTCTTAATGCTAACAAGGTTGCATTTGCCCATCATATTGATGATGCGCTTGAAACACTATTTATGAATATGATATCCGGTGGACGCCTTGCCTCATTCGCCCCAAAAATGCATCTTAGTAACGTGGATATCACTTTTATTCGCCCACTGATTTTTGTTGAAGAAACAACGATTATCAAAACGCAAAAAGAACTTGATCTCCCCGTCATGAAAAGTGGTTGTCCTAACGATAAAAAAACGCGACGCGAAGATATTAAATCACTATTGAATAATATTTATAAAAATACTCCAGAAGCAAAGAAAAATTTTCAACTAATGCTCACCAATTATCAAAGTGCTGATCTTTGGTTTGATAAAATTAGTATTCCCTTAGGGCAAGGATTAACTGTCGCCCCTGTTACCAACCAAAAACAGACGACAGAAATGCTAAAAATCCGCTTTGAAGTGTTCGTGATTGAGCAAAAAGTCGCCCTTGAGGAAGAAATCGAACAAGATGAAAATGATTATAACGCCTTTGTGCTTTATAAAGACCAAAAGGCAATCGGTACAATTAGATATCAGCATGTGAATAAAAACACAATTAAAATCGGGCGCTTTGCGATTCTTAAAGCATATCGGGGCCAAGGTTATGGAACTAAACTGATCAACTATATCGAAAATAGTGTTAGTGTCAAGGTTAAGCCACTGCATATTAAACTAGGTGCTCAACGTCAGGCCGAAGCTTATTATCGTCATATTGGCTATGAGCCTTATGGTGAGGCTTACGTCGAAGCAAATATCGCTCACATCCAGATGAAAAAAACTGTTGAATAAAAAAATCTCCTTGGTGGGAGATTTTCTTTTCAATGTAGCTTAGTCTTTTTTATTGCGAATCCGGGCCAGGAGTTCTTCAAGCTCATTGGCCTTATGTTCACTATCATCATAAATAAAGCGGAGATCAGGAATTTTTCTTATATCAAGATTCTTAGCCACTTCATGGCGAATATAGCCTTTGGCCTCTTCAAGAATCGCTAACTTTTTCTTTGGATCACCATCACCTAAAAAACTGACAAAGACCCGTGCATAACTATAATCCTTTGTCACTTCAACATCAGTGACAGTAACTAACCCTAAGTGCGGATTTTTTACTTTGTAACTAATTGTTTCACTGACAACACGAAGAATTATTGATTCAATTCGTCCGATTTTATGCGCCATTATTTTTTCTCCACCATGTCAAAACCTTCGATGATATCATTTTCATGAATGTCATTAAAGTTATGGAGCGTGATACCACATTCAAAACCTTTTTGGCTTTCTTTAGCGTCATTAGTCCCGTGTTTCATCGAACTAATACTTCCTTCATAAATGACGAGACCATCACGAAGTAAGCGTGCTTTTTGATCACGTTTTACAACTCCACTAGTAACATAACAACCGGCAATTGTCCCAATTTTTGAGACTTTCCAAGTTTTTCTAACTTCGGCCTGGCCGCTAACTTTTTCAACTAGTGTTGGTTTGAGTAAGCCCTTCATTGCTTGTTCAGTTTCTTCAATCAGGGCATAAATAATACGATGGAGATGAATATCAACTCCCTCGCGCTCTGCTAAGTCCCGAACTTGGGCAGTTGGTCTTACATTAAAACCATAAACAATTGCATTACTTGCCCGCGCCAGTGTGACATCATTTTCTGTAATCGTACCGGCACTGGCCCGAATAACATTAACACTTACACCCTTGACGTCGATTTTAGCTAGGCTTGCTTTTACTGCCTCTGCCGAGCCTTGATTATCGGCTTTGATAATGACATTAACGGGGATTATTTCGCCTTCTTGAATTTGCTCAGCTAGGTCAGAAAGCTTAAGCCCACCAGCATTAGAGCGTGCTTCATTAATTTTTACTTGTTTACGACGGTTGGCAATTTCTTTAGCTTCTTTTTCGCTTTCAAAGGCCATAAAAGTATCGCCAGCTTCCGGGACCTCATCAAGCCCAATAACTTGGACAGGGGTTGCCGGTGTAGCAACTTTGACGTTTTTATTGTATTCATTTGTCATCCGTCTAACTTTACCAAAGGCACTACCAGCGACAATGTAATCTTGGGCTAGTAAACTTCCGTTAGTTAAAAGTAGCGTCGCTTTAGGACCTTCACCCTTATCAAGCCGAGCTTCGAGTACCGTTCCATACGCATAACGATTAGGATTAGCAAGTAGTTCCAGCATTTCGGCTTTAAGAATTATTGCTTCGAGTAGTTCTTCGATTCCTTGGCCTGTTTTTGCCGAAATATGTTGGATGATAACATCGCCTCCATACTCCTCTGCCACTACGTTAAGGGCTAAAAGTTCGCCTTTAACACGACTTGGATCGACACCAGGTTTATCAATTTTATTAACGGCCACAATGATTGGCACTTCGGCAGCAAGAGCATGATCAATTGCTTCCTTGGTTTGCGGCATGACACCATCGTCAGCAGCGACAACAAGAATAACGATATCAGTAACCTTGGCACCCCGACTTCTCATCGCCGTAAATGCTTCATGGCCTGGAGTATCGATAAAAGTAATTTTCCGACCCTTTACCTCTTTTTGATATGCGCCAATTGCCTGGGTAATCGCTCCAGCTTCACCTCCGGCGATATTTGAACTTCTAATCGCATCGATAAGGGTTGTTTTACCATGATCAACGTGCCCCATAATTGTTACAATCGGGGGCCGTTCCTTTAAATCTTTTTGCTCATCTTTAATCAGATTAATATTGAATTCATCATCGCTAGATGCAGCAGCTTCTTCAAAATTAAAGTCGTAGTTTAAATCAATACAAACTTCACCAATGATTTCTGGTTGTAGTTGGTTGTTGATTGTGACCATATGGCCTTTAAGAAATAAATTCTTAATAATTTGTGCCTCATTCACCTTTAAAAACCGGGCGAGCTCGACAACAGTCAATGGTCCACTAAAGCATAATGTTTTGCCTTCAAGACGAGCAAGAGGGCCATTAGCTTTCTTTGAAGTGGTATTGCTTATTCGTTTTATATTACTCATAAGTATCACCTTCTTTCACTAATTTTAATATCTTACTAGCAATATTTGCATCAGTAGTGCTAATAAGTGCTAGATTTTTTGTGCCAATAAACCGAGAAATTTTAGTTGCATCATAAGTAATGACCCTGATCCCAGAATTTTCGGCATAAGTAATAGTAGTTTGTTTGGTCTTAACGCTCGCTTGCTCAAATAACAAGACGAGTTTAATCTTTTGTGGGTTAGTCTTCTTTAAACTATCAAATCCAAAGACTAATTTTTTACTAGGATAGACAAGTGAGAGAAAATTATCGAGGGCTTGATTCATCAATAATCCTTTCAAGCTCAAGATAGATGTGTTCAGGAATGTTGATTTCTAGGGCACGAGCAAGACTTTGTTTCTTTTTTGCTAGTTCAAGGGCTTCGCTTGTACGGGCTAAATAAGCACCACGACCATTCATTTTACCGCTTAAATCGACAAATAATTGACCATCTTTTGTCTTAACAACACGAATGAGATTTTTCTTTTCGTATTGAACACTTGTCGCGACACATCGCCGTAAAACTGGTTTCTTCATTGTTGACTCCTATTCGTCGTAGTATTCATCAAAGGCATCATAATCGATATCATCGAAAACTTCACCTTCATGTTCGTCTTGTTGTTGCTCGAGTTCACGTAGTTCTTCTTCCGTATAGATATCCATCTTTGGACCTTCAGTTGTCAGAACTGTTGATTCCTCTTCTTCCTTATCTTTGCGCCGTTTATAACGTTTTTGTGGTTGCGCAGGCTTGTTTTTTTCCTCTTCGAGCTCTTTTTCAAGTTCTGCCAGCGAAATTGTTGTTTTCACCTTAGCAACTGGGCGTGGTTGT
>CAYZOC010000012.1:13394-17453 GCA_964480275.1 uncultured Staphylococcaceae bacterium
TTCAAGTTCTGCCAGCGAAATTGTTGTTTTCACCTTAGCAACTGGGCGTGGTTGTGGTTTTGTAGCTTCAACCTCAACAGGACTATCTTCAAGTGCAGCGACACTAACTTCTGGTTGTTTAGTTTCAACCTCATCATAATCGACAAGCACTTCTTGTTGGTTTAGTTGTTGCTCAACTGCTTCAACACTTTCAAGTTGTTTTTCTCTAATAGTGGCCCATGCCTTTTCTTGATCAGCAAGATTTTGTTCGAATACTAATTGTTCTTTATTTTTAAAGACAATACCTTCTTGATTGGCTTCATCTAGCTCGAAAATGACTAAGTCATAACCGGTCAACTTTTTAGCTAGGCGGATATTTGCACCTTTTTGTCCAAGTGCCTTACCCTTTTCGCCCATTTCAAATACAACTTTGGCCGACTTATGTTCTTCATCCACCGCGACTCCAAGCGGAACAGCAGGACGAAACGCTTCGATAATATAGAGGCCAATGTTATTGCTAAATGGAATAATATCAATTTTTTCCTTGTTACCAGCGGGACCTAATTCACCACTTACCCGTTGGATACGACTACCACCTGGTCCAATACAGGCCCCAACTGGATCGACATTTTCATCACGGGCGGAAACAGCAATTTTGCATCTTTCGCCTGGTTCACGGACGATATCATGAACGACAACAGTGCCATCGTATATTTCATGAACCTCTTTGGTTAACAGGGCTTTAATAAAGCCAACATCGGTCCGGGAGAGGACAATTTTTGCGCCCTTAGGTTCTGATACAACATCAACAACATAGAAGGGAACAAGCGCACCTTCAGGAAATTTTTCATAGTTAATAAGATGTTTATCATCAAGAGGAACACTAGTTTGGCCAAGATTTACATAGGTTGTATGATTGTTTTTAGATTTTTCAATCGTTCCGACAATCATTTCCCCAATCTTATCTTTATAGATTTCGAATAATTGTTCTTTTTCAAGCTCAATAAGGCGTTGACGGAAATTTTGTGAGCCATTACGGCTTATTTCTGGGCTTAAATTACTGAGGTAGTCTTTTAGAATAATAACTTCTTGACCAACTTCGGCAAACTCATCAATTTTACGTGCTTCTTCGAGGGTTATTTCTAGAGCATCATCGGCAATATCTTCGTCTTTTTCGACGACAGTTTTATATACAAAAACATCAAATTCACAATCAATGTGATTGATTTTGACATCAACATGTACGCCTTCACCACCGTTACGCTTAGCAATAACCTTTTGATATGAAGTTTCAAATGTATCTAACACCGTTTCTTCACGTAGGTTGTGATTGTCTGCTACTTCTTTGAAGTATTGCAAGACTAAATCGAATTTTTCTTGTTTGGTTAATTTCTTTTGTTTTGGCATTTTCCTAATCCTTTAAAATTTGATTGCATAATTAATTTTTCTAATATTTTCTAATTCAAGTTGCACTTTGCTAATGCGACCCTTGAAGTTAACTTGGAGGATGATTTTTTCATCATCAACATCTAATAGAGTTCCTTCTAGACTCTCATAAGTCTTGTAAGGTTTAGTGAGCGCGACTTTGATATAACTATTAATTTTGTTAGCAATTTTTGCGCGGGGAATTTCTTTTTCCGCACCGGAAGAGCTTACATCAAGAATGTAACCATCTTTAATAGTAACAATCTTGTCGAGCGCTTGACTAATCTTTTCACTCACGAGGACAATATCATCTAAACTCACATGGCCATCATCTTTATCGACAAAGACACGGAGATAATCATCCTTGCCTTCTTTTTCCCATTTAAGTTCATATAATGATAGATTTTCTTGAGCAAGCAAGTCGTTGAGCAATATCTTTATTTGTTCGATATTCATAATCCTCCTAATAAATACAAAGAGTGGGAAGTTCCCACTCTTTACGAGTAACAGATATTGTGTAGTAAACTACAAATAAATGATACCACAATTCACGAAAGTTGCAACATTTTTACATAAAAGTATCTGCCCCAGTGATTATACTAGCTAAAACATATATAACATCAACTAATATTTAGGGTCTTGATTAATATTGCAAATATTTGCTTGTCGATTAAAAAAAGCCTGAATTTTCTCAGACTTATTTTCTTAATGGTGCCCCCTGCCAGAATCGAACTAGCGACGGATCCTTACCATGGATCTGTTATACCATTTAACTAAGGGGGCTAGCAGCGACCATAATAGTCGCCTCTAATTATAACTAAACTAAACTATTTTAGTCAACAATAAATAACGTATTTTCAAATAATTTGTCCTAGGCCCAGATTGCATCAGCTAGATAAGGATAATCAATGAATGGATTACGATTATTTTGACTGGAAAACACAGCATCATTCCGTTTTATTTCCCGGTCCAAAGTCGGTGGATATTGACGATTCCATTCTAATAATGTATCAAAGTCGCCACCTACATTGGTGTTAAAACCCCACTTGACAATCATATAGAGAGTAACGCGAGCCACCTCGCCCCGAGCCTCACTATTAGGATCAAAGACACTACCAGTCCGCGCTGGTGTATTTCTTCCTTTACTATCTTTTACGATAGTTCCATTTGTATTTAGACCAAATTTAGTATTACCACGTTTGCTATTAACTTGACTATCACTAGCAAAAAGGTTATGTAAGTCAGTACATGGACCAATATTGTCTTTCGAGCAACTCATAGCGGATTGAGTGGTCACGTGTTCACGATTCCATGAATCTTGATTACTACCAGTGTTTCGCTCACTTTTGGGGCGCGTATAACGACTATATATTTGGATAATATTGTTAGAATTATCAACATCTTCATCCGCACTACCAAGAATTGACCATGCCGTTGCATAACTTCGACCGATATAAGTAGAGTTTAACAGTGAACTAAGCGAATTTAAAAGATGAGTTCCTTCAGCATCAAGATCAATATTTTGGTAGTAACCATCATGCTCAATATTTATGCTTGTGGATGGTTGTTGACTAGTTGTTGTTTCTTCGCTTGTGATAGCTTCTTCACTAGAAGATAGTTTCTCACTGCTAGATTCAATGAGACTACTTTCAATTTCACTAGTTGTATCACTAGTTATTTCACTAGTTAGACTAGGATTTTCACTAGGTAGGTCAACTGATGAACTAGGATTATTGCAGCTAGTTAGAATCATCATTAGACTCAAGAATAATACTTTTTTATACATCTTTCCTCCTAAAAACTAATAGCGCACCAGAGGGCACGCTATGTAGTTAAAATAGATTAATCGCTTACTTATAAACCACAGACATTTTTAGTTGAGGCATTGAAGTCACCAAACACTTGGCAACCAAGCTCTGGCATATCAATAAATGGATTACGTAAATCTTGCCATTTTTCTAATCCAGCATTACGTTGCATGTCTCTTTCGACAGTCGGAGCAAATTCAATATTCCATCTCAGCATATCTGCAAGTGAGAAGTTTTCACTAACACTAGCATTATCAGGATACATAACGATCATATAAAGTTGCGCTCTTGCTAATTCACCGCGAATCTTTTGTGTTGGCGCAAAGTAACCACGATAGATAAAGTTGTCTGTTCTTGTCCCAAATGAATTATAAATCGTATATGGTTCATATTTTTCTTCAAGGTCCAAGTCAATGAACGAGTAGTTACTTCTGGTTGTATTTAAATCATTATCGGCTGCAAAAATATTTGCGGCGTCACTTGAAATATTTTTAGTTGTCGGGGCCGCTCTTAATGAAGAGTTACCATCGGCTAATTTTGATTGGGGGAACACGTGTTCGCGATTCCAAACATAATTTTGTTGTGATTTTGGCACTGAATGTAAGTCATATAGTGACAACACGTTGTTGGTATTACTTGGATCTTGATCCATTTCCTTAACGGCACTGGAAACAGTGTTGTAATCGATCTTTTTAAATCTTGCCCACATAAATTGCTTTAAGTGAGTCCGTAGTGCTTCACCTTCAAGTGTGAGATTCAAGCCATCCCAAAATGGGCCATCATATGGTTCCGCAATTGTGAACTCGATACTTGGTGAAATAATTGGATCTTCACTTGTTACTGGTTG
>CAYZOC010000012.1:17553-23093 GCA_964480275.1 uncultured Staphylococcaceae bacterium
ACTGGTTGCTCGCTTGTTGTGGGTTCTTGACTTGTTACATCTTCACTAGTGACACTAGGTTCACTAGATTCTGAAGTTGTTCCGCATGCGGATAAAACTAAGCCCAAAAACAACAAGCTAATAATTGATTTTGATTTCATAATATATTCCTCTCTTATTACATCTTTAGTATACGACATTTTATAACAAGGATGCTCAGTTTGTAAACAAAACAATTAAAAACCTTAGGATCTCCCCTAAGGTATTTGTTTTTTAAGCGATAGCCCGCATTAGTAATCCATCATTTTTTATATCAATCATGTATGGAACTTTAGTGACGATATCTCCGCGCACTAACTGCTCGGCAACGAAAGTTTCAATGCTTTTTTGAATAAAGCGTTTGAGTGGTCGCGCTCCATAATCCGGAGCATATGCTTTAGTGAGGACAAAGTCGACAACTTCATCACTATAAGAAGCATTGACTCCTTGTTTTTTGATGTTTTCCATTAGTTCATCAAGAAGTTTTCTAACAATTAGTAGCTGCGTTTCTTTTGCTAGCGGGCTAAAGAAGACGGTCTCATCAATGCGATTAAGAAATTCAGGTTTAAAACTCGACCGCAAGAGATCATTAACTTTGTCAGCTTGGTTGTTGAGGAATAGTTCACTTCCTAAATTACTTGTCATAATGATGATTGTATTTTTGAAATTTACCAGCCGTCCCTGCGAATCTGTCAAACGGCCATCATCAAGAATTTGTAATAAAAGATTAAAGACTTCGTGATGAGCCTTCTCAATTTCATCAAATAAGATGATTGAATAAGGCGCTCGACGAACAGCTTCTGTTAACTGGCCACCCTCATCATAGCCGACATAACCAGGAGGAGCACCAATCAGGCGTGAAACGGAAAATTTTTCCATATATTCACTCATATCAATACGAATAACATGCCTTTCATCATCAAACAAGGCTTCGGCTAAAGCCCGTGAAACTTCCGTCTTACCAACCCCGGTTGGTCCAAGAAAGAGAAAACTTCCTAGCGGGCGATTGGGGTTATTCAGTCCCGCCCGTTGACGAATAATTGCATCACTTACTAGTCTTAAGGCCTCGTCTTGGCCGAGAACTCGTTTTTTAAGTGTGTCAAATAAGTGTAAGACTTTTTCTTTTTCACTCTCCAAAATTTTATTAAGAGGAATGCCTGTATTACGAGAAATAACGCGGGCGACTTCTTCTTCACTTACCGTTTCTTTTAAGAGTCGATTATCTTTTGTCGTGGCTTGTAATTCAATCAGCTTGCGCTCAAGTTCCGGAATTTCCTTATATTGCAGGCCACTCGCTTTCTGATAGTCGGCCTCATTAAAGGCAACAGCAAGATTAAATTTTGCGGTTTCAAGATCTTTTTTGACCCGACTTACTTCACTTAGCTCGTTTCGTTCTTGATCCCATTGACTTGTTAGTCGTGCATCTTCATCTTTTAACTTTTTAATATCCACTTTTAATTTTTCAATATTTGCCAGACTCAACTCGTCTTTTTCCTTACTAAGAGCAACTTTTTCAATTTCAAGTTGGCGAAGTTTGCGGCGTATCTCATCTAATTCGATTGGTAGACTTTCAACTTCTACTCGAATCGCACTACAAGCTTCATCAATTAAATCTAGCGCCTTATCTGGGAGAAAACGGTCAGTAATATAACGGTCGGAAAGAACCACAGCATTAACCAAAGCAGAGTCATTAATTTTTACACCATGATGAGTTTCATAGCGTTCTTTTAATCCCCGAAGAATAGAAATACTATCTTCAAGCGTCGGCTCTTGGACAATTAAAGGTTGAAAGCGACGTTCGAGCGCCCGGTCTTTTTCAATATAATTACGGTATTCATTTAAGGTCGTAGCCCCAATGGTATCAATTTCCCCACGTGCTAAAAGTGGTTTCAAAAGATTGCCAGCATCCATGGCTCCTTCCGTCCTTCCCGCACCAACAATCATATGTATTTCATCAATAAACAAGATAATTTTATGGTCGCTTTCCTTGATTTTTGTCAGTACTGCTTTCAGCCGTTCTTCAAATTCACCACGAAACTTTGAACCGGCAACAAGGGCGCCCAAATCGAGTTCGTAAACTTGCTTTTCTTTCAAGGACTGGGGAACATCGCCAGCTACAATTCTTTGGGCCAACCCTTCAATAATTGCCGTTTTACCTACGCCTGGCTCACCAATTAAAATTACGTTATTCTTCGTTTTACGTGCCAAAATTTGAATAATTCGTCTAATTTCATCATCGCGTCCAATCACTGGATCTGATTTATTTTCTTTGGCGTCAGTTGTTAAAAACCGCCCAAACTTATCTAATATTTTTTTGTCGTTTTTGTAATCTGGAAAAATATTTTCCATCATAATAATGACCTCCTTTGGCACTTAAAAAAGACAAGTGCTAACTCTATTATAATGAGTTTTTGGCACTTGTCAATTATGACTGCTAAAGTTTTTTATTTAGGCGGCTGGTTCAACGTAAATTCGCGCCCAACCAAAATTATCCCAGAAAGTAATATATATATTAAACGTGCCACTACTCTTGAATTCAAGACTACCAGGAGTGCCAGTTCCAAAGTCATAATATTCCCCGCCATCACTAGCATCACCACTATCAAGCGGGGTTCCATTAACTTTTAAATAATCGCCTGTCGCATTTGGCACATTAGGGTCAGCAGATAGTGTATAGCCAATTCCCGCCTTGCCAGAGAGGGCAGTTGGCAGAATCTCTGCTCCGTGTCCACTTAAATCATTAGGTGTTGCTAAATTAAAAGTAAAACCCGCTTCGACACTTAGACCAAGAGCGAAATATTCGGTATTATTTAATACAGTCGAATAGCCTTCAGTAAGATAAATACTTTGCTCATAGCTTTGACCGCTAGTTTTTAAATATAATCCTGGCAATACTCCTTCACTCGTATTTGGTTGACTTGTAATAACTTCGCCGCTACTACTATCAGATACTGTTGAAAAGTGCGCTTGGAGGATGAGATTAGTTGCGCTTGGAACTGTGTTGATCTTTTGGAGACCACCTAAGTTATTTGGCACAACCCAGCCGACAAATTCAGCCCCACTACTAGAAGTCACTACTTCATGATCAGGGAGCGGTGATCCAACTGGAGCGGTAAATACGACACCGTTTTCAATGTGTTTGCTTTCAATTACTTCGCCGACCTCGTCGTTATAAAGACCAATGCGGGTAAGATTTAAATATAGCGTATTTGCTTCTTCTGCTTGCACATTGCCCATCATTCCTAGTGAACAAGCAGAAAGACTAGTCATAAGCAGCCCGAGCACTAATAATATTTTGCTATTTTTCATATTCGCCACCTCCTATGATAAGTACACAGCAACGCCGTGTCTTCTTAGATTACTTGGATTTGTATCGTCATTGAGGCTTAAAACAAGGTCGCCACTAATTCCACTAACACTAAAGTCATTGCCATGATTAATGATGATCGTAAGTTTTTTACTACCACTTGTTAGGCTATAAGCAAAGGCATGTTGGGGGAGAGCCGGACCTTGATAGGTCCCATAAGTCCCTGTACCAAAGAAATTTTTATAAGAATTTTTGAAGCTTGTCAGCGCCTTGAAGTAAGCAAGCATTGAATCTTCATCAAGGGCTTGTTCTTCAACACTATCAAGATGGAGACGGTTATAGTCATCATAATCAATTGTGTAGCCACTAAAAGTGAAATCAATGACGTAATCTTGATTGGTATCAGTAATTGGCACCCATTTCATAGGTTGACGGTACCACCGATCTTCATTCCAATCATTACCAACCGCATCAGCAGGCGAATTAACACCATCATTGGGGCTAATGTTTCCACTCATCCCAAGCTCATCACCATAATAGATAAAACTAAGGCCAGGTTGTAAGAGCATGGCCGCCCCATAGGCTTTGGCCTTGTCGATTGCGTCGCTTGCAGTTGCACTGACAATGGGACGATGTGTTTCTGTCACACTTGATCCACTTCCACTGTAGTCATTATTGACATGGTTAATCATCCGCTCGACGTCATGATTACTCGTAAATGTCGAAATAATCGCACGGTCATCGCGTTGTTGATTGAAAATATTTATTTTATTCGCTACTACGGAATTTGCTTCAGCATAAGCGCTATTTTCATAGCCATGGAAATTGTTGTTTACAAAGTGATAATAAGCAGGGAAATCTAGTAGAGAATCCATTCCTTGAAGGTAAGGTGCAATTCTTTGATCCCATCCATCAAAATTTTCACCAACAATATATGCATCGGGATAGACATTCTTGATCCGATTGGAAAATTCTTTAAAGAAGTTTAAGTTTTTAGTCAAATTAGCCGAATATTCTCCATCTATTGTGATTGTATCACTACTTTTAGCTGTCACCTCATCAGCCATGTACACATGTTTAACAGCATCAATTCTAAAACCATCGACACCAAAACCAAGCCAATATTTGGCAACATCAACCATAAAATCGCGCGTTGTTTGGTTGTCATAGTTTAACTCAGGCATACTGCTAGCAAATTTTCCATAGTAGTAATAGTTGGTGTCGGCAAATTTATACCATGGTTCTTCTAGTTCGCTTGTTGAGTAGCGCCAATGATATAAGTTGCGATAGTCGATTATATTATCATTAAGGTCCTTTCCTTGCGCAACTTGCGCACTCTTAAGAAACCAATGATTGTTTTTGCTAGTATGATTGACGACAAGATCCATGATGACCCGTATATCTTTTTGGTGGGCTTTATAAATAAGTTCACGATAATCCTCAATCGTACCAAAGCGTCGATCAATGCGGTAATAATCGATCGTATCATAACCATGATAAGATTCGCTATCTTGAATTGGCGTCAGCCACAATGCGTTAATATTCAAAGATTCTAAGTAATCTAATTTATCAATAATCCCCCGTAAGTCGCCAAGTCCATCCCCATCACTATCGGCAAATGTTGCCACTTGAATTTGATAACCCACAACAGCATTTTCTTTGAAATCAACACTTGTCGGGGCCGGGCTAAACTTACTAGTATCACTACTATTTACGTTAGCGACTGATGATAATTGACCATCATCACCTTCATAAGGATTTTGGAAGTTACTTCCCTCATATATTTGGGTATAGAGCGAACTTCTTCCTTCGGTAGCGAAAAGATGAATTGTTCCATCTGGACGTTTAATATTTTGGACATCATCAAGATAAACATTACCACCGGAATCACTAGTCCAATGGGCAGCGGTTTGCGCCATTGATGACTTCAAGACGATGAGGAAACCAAGTTTTGTTACACCATCTAAACGCTCATCGCTTAGGTCTACTTCAAATATTATGCCGCTTTGATCGGTTCTAGAGTAATCAATCCGGAATCCTGCAAGATCAAGTGGAACTTTTTGCCACACCCATAGTGCCCAATCATCAAGCGAACTAGCATCTTTACGATAATAGTGAATGTAGAGATGATCGCTTTTTGTCCATGGTGCAAAACTTAATTGTTCTTCATATTCACTGGGACTAAGTTCATCAACTGGAACACTTGTTTGACTAG
>CAYZOC010000013.1:0-21957 GCA_964480275.1 uncultured Staphylococcaceae bacterium
TTAACCAAGGACGTTAACTAAGACCGCAAGTAGGAAGAAAATAATTGCTAGAACCATTGTAACGATTGAGACAACTTTTTCACTGCCTCTTTCTTTCGTCTTAACAAAAATATTTAAGCCACCGCCTGTAATAGCGCCAGAGGCACCCTCACTTTTACCACCTTGTAAGAGTGATAGGATGATGACAAGTATTGCGACAATAATGAAGATAATATCAAGTGCTCCCATAGAACCTCCTTAAGTTTCCTTATTACTATACTATACATAGTATAATTTTGCTAGATTTTTATTTGTTGTATTCTTTTTGTAATTCAAAGATTAAATCACGTAGTTCGGCGGCCCGTTCAAAGTCAAATATTTTCGCAGCCTTATTCATCTCAGCGCGTAGCTCAAGTAGAGTTTTATCAAGTTCACGCTTACTTAAACGACCCTTGCTAAGTTTGTTGGTAAACTTTTCATCATCAAAGTTATGTACAGGTGCGTTTAAGGCTTTAACAATTGTTGTCGGAATAATTCCTCGTTCATCGTTATATGCTTTTTGAATGCTTCTGCGCCGATCAGTTTCGCCGATTGCTTTAATCATCGAATCAGTCATTCGATCAGCATACATAATCACGCGTCCATTAGCGTTTCTTGAAGCGCGACCAATAATTTGAATAAGACTTCGGGAACTCCGTAAGAACCCTTCCTTATCCGCATCTAAAATAATCATCAGGGCAACTTCAGGAATGTCTAAACCTTCTCTTAATAGGTTGATACCGACAAGAATGTCATATTTACCCTTGCGCAATTCATAAATAATTTGCGTCCGCTCAAGCGTCTTGGTTTCTGTGTGTAAATAAACTACCTTAAACTGTCTTTTCTTTAAATAGTCGGTCAAATCTTCGGCCATTCTAATCGTTAAAGTAACAATCATTACTCTTTCACCACGCTCTAAGACCGTCTTTATTTCACTAATCATGTCATCGATTTGCCCTATTGTTGGTCTTACTTCAACTGGTGGATCAATTAATCCAGTAGGGCGAATAATTTGTTCAACTACTTGATGATCTGCCTTTGCTAATTCATAGTCACCGGGCGTTGCACTTGTATAAATTGCTTGATTGATTACACCTTCAAATTCTTCAAAGCGTAATGGTCGATTATCTAGCGCACTTGGAAGGCGGAATCCATATTCGACGAGCGTCATCTTCCGCGAGCGGTCCCCATTAAACATTCCCCTAACTTGGGGGAGACTTACGTGCGATTCATCAACGACCATCAAAAAGTCATCAGGAAAATAATCCATCAAACAGAAGGGCTTTTCGCCTTCTTTCCGTCCATCAATATAACGGGAGTAGTTTTCAATCCCTGGACACATCCCAAATTCTTGCAGACTATCAATATCTTGTTTGGTTCTAAACTCTAGCCGTTCGGCTTCTAGTAGCTTGCCGTTTTCTTTAAAATATTGCACGCGATCAATCATATCTGACCAAATTTGTGGAACCGCTAGATTGATCCGTTCGCGACTTGAGGCATGCGAATATGCGGGATATAAAGGATAAGTTAAAAACGTTTTTATTACTTCCCCTGTCAGTGCACTAATTTGTTTAATCGCTTCAATTTCATCGCCAAAAGTATCAATTTGGAGGACATACTCATCACTAATTGGTGACATAATTTCAATCACATCACCCCGGACTCGAAAAGTTCCCGGTTTAAGTTCAAAATTATTACGTTCATACTGAGCGGTTATTAGTTTGGCAAATAACTCTTTTCTCACAACTACTTCACCAACCTTAATATTAAAGGCCAGTTTGTTATATTCTTGCGGATCAATCAGCCCATAAATTGAGGCGACACTAGCAACGACAATCGTATCACGGCGTTCAAGCACACTATTAATTGCGCTGGTCCGCATCATTTCAATTTCTTCATTTTGGACAGCATTTTTTTCAATATATGTATCACTACGAGGAATATAGGCTTCTGGTTGATAAAAATCAAAATTAGAAACAAAGTATTCGACCCTATTATCGGGAAATAATGCTTTAAATTCAGAATATAGTTGGCCGGCAAGTGTTTTATTATGAACAAGAATTAATGTTGGTTTTTGCGTAGCTTGAATGACATTAGCGATGGTAAAAGTTTTACCAGTGCCTGTTGCTCCGAGTAAAACCTGATGTTTTTTGTTAGCTGTGACACCATCCACTAATTCTTTGATTGCTGTTGGTTGATCACCGGTTGGTAAAAAATCACTAACTAGCCGGAAGCGATGTTCGCTCATTTTCGACTTCTCCGATTACGGAAGGCCCCAAAACCTTCACCTAGCACTTCATTAGCCTGAATAACAGTTAAAAATGCCTTCTTATCAATATGAGAAACATGGTTGATAAGGTTTGCATACTCCTTACGATCAAAGGTAACCATAATTAGTTCATATTCATGACGTTTATACCCACCCTCAACTTTAAAGAATGTTGACCCTCGTTCCATTTCATTTTGGATGTATTCATTGATTTCCTTAGCGTGATCTCGACTTATGATCATCGCCGTTAGAGCTCGTGAGCGTCCGACAAAGATATATTCAATCATCATCGCCGTGATAAATGCAGCGATAACACCAATAAGCGAGGCAATCATATCACCAAGCGCAAAGATACCAATGACAATAATACTGCCATCAACAATAAAGGAGAGAATCGATTGCTTGATGCTCGTGAATTTATTAATAATGAAGACGATAATATCAACGCCACCCGTTGATCCACCACCTAAAAAAGTAATCGCCACACCAGCACCGACAAAGGCCCCACCAAATATACCGGCTATCAGTGTTTTAGTTGTTTCTTCGTTAACAAAAAAAGTAGTCTGAATCAGATTTTGAAAAAAGGGAAGGCGCGAAAATAAAATTAATAATAAGGGATATACTAGCGATGATACTAGTGATTTTATAGTAAATTTTAGCCCCAAGAAAATTAAACTTAAAATGAAGAATCCCCAAGTTAATACTAAAACAACAAGATCTTCTTCAAACCACGGGTTAGCGGCTTTTAAGACGATAGCAATTCCACTAAGTCCCCCAGCATTGATGCGATTAGGAATTAAAAACATCCCGGTCCCAAAGGCTAATAGAATTGCGCCAATTAGAATCAAACTATAGCTTCTAAGCAAGACTTTATAGTTTTCTTTAAAATACTCAATTGCTCGCATGTTTCCGCGCCTCCAGTTCTAAATATTTATAAATAAAGTTTTCAATATATCCATCCATCACACTATTAACATCACCTTCAGAATAATCAGTGCGATGATCTTTAACTAGTGTATACGGGGCAAAAACATAAGAGCGAATTTGACTACCCCATTCAATATTTTTTTGTTCACCAATAATTGAATCCATCTTCGATTTACGAAGAGCTAGTTCACGTTCAAATAAAAGATTCTTTAACATTGCCATCGCTGTTTCGCGATTAGAAAGTTGACTCCTTTCAACTTGGCAGGCGACAACTATACCAGTGGGAATATGGGTGATTCTAACTGCTGTTTCAACCTTATTGACATTTTGTCCACCAGCACCGCCAGAACGATATGTATCGACGCGAAGATCATTATCATTAATTTCAACTGTCGAACTTTCACTAAACTGTGGACTCACACCAACACTAGCAAAGGAAGTGTGGCGGCGAGCATTACTATCAAAAGGAGAAATTCTTACAAGGCGATGAACACCTTTCTCGGCCTTTAATAATCCATAAGCTCGACGACCTGAGACAAGCATCGTTACACTCTTAATGCCTGCTTCATCACCAGCTTGATAGTCGGCAACTTTGACTTTAAGACCAACGATATCGGCAAAACGAACATACATTCGATAGAGCATATCCGCCCAATCTTGACTCTCGGTCCCACCAGCTCCTGGATGAATTGTTAAAATAGCATCATTATTATCATATTCACCACTAAATAGTAGTTTGTGCTTGAGTGTTTCGGCTATTGCTTGGACTTTAATAAGTTCACTATGTATTTCTCCTAGAATTGCTTGATCTTCACTAGTTTCATCAATACTTAAAAGCTCTTTTGCATTATTCAAAGCTAGTTTAATTTCGTTATATTGATCAAGTGTCTCTTTATCATCATTTAATCGATTGATGATTTCGACTGCTCGCTTTTGGTCGTCCCAAAAAGATGGGTGATTGACTTCTTGTTGTTGTTTATCAACTTGCTCTTTTAAACGAGCAGTGTCAAAGAGAGTCACCGAGCTGACTAAAAACGAGTCCAACTTCCTTTACAACTTGATTGACAGTGCGATAATCCATTATTTGTCCTCAACTGGCTTTTCCGCGTTAGGATTTTCTTCCTTATCGCTACTAGCCTTAGTTGGTGCAATATTTACTTTGGCATTAAGAAGATTTAAAACAACTTCTACGGCGATAGTGTCCATCATTTCTTTAAAAAGACTATAACCTTCATTAACATAATCTTGCAGCGGGTTTGTATTAGCGTAGCTACGAAGATGAATGCCTTCACGGAGGTGTGACATTGTATCAATATGGCGTGTCCAGTTGCGATCTATACAGCGTAAAACAATTTCTCGCTCAGCCCGATCGGCAATCTCGTTGCCCCATTCTTTTCTTCTTGCTAAATATACTTTATAAATCGCCATATTTAAATCTTCACCCACTTCTTCGGCTGGTGAATCATCAAAGGCAGCAGGATTAATTGTTCCAAGTGGTAAAAACCGTGGTTCCACTTCTTTAACTAATAGACGGGCATCAATCACCTTGTCTTTGCTATCGCTAGGTACTGCTCTGCCCGCTAGGAAGCGACCAGTAAGATTGAATTGCTCTTGAACAAGATCTTTAATTTCTTCGGCAAACATGATGTCATCACGTTTCTTATAAATAATTTGTCTTTGTTTACTTAAGACATCGTCGTAATCGAGTAAGTTTTTCCGCATATCAAAGTTTTGACCTTCAATTTTCTTTTGCGCACTAGTCACAACATTCATAAACATTTTTGATTCAAGTGGTTGATCATCCATGTTTTTGGCAATGTTTTGCATTGCGTCACTAGCAAAACGCCGGAGCAATTCATCATCAAAACTAATATAGAAGCGCGAATAACCTGGATCACCTTGACGACCACCACGACCGCGTAATTGGTTGTCAATCCGCCGCGATTCATGGCGTTCAGTTCCTAAAACACAAAGACCACCAAGCGCTCTAATTTCATCACTAATTTTAATATCAGTTCCCCGACCCGCCATATTAGTGGCGACGGTAATTGCGCCCTTTTCACCAGCATGTTTAATAATATCCGCTTCACGTTCATGGTTTTTAGCGTTTAAAACATTGTGTGGGAGTTTTGCAAACGTTAATAGTTGACTGACTTCTTCACTAGATTCAACACTACTTGTACCAATAAGTAATGGTTGGCCTAGTTCGTGTCTTCTTCTAATTTCTTCCACTAGTGCTTGCATCTTAGGTTCTTTACGAGCAAAAAGAAGATCAATATCATCAATCCGGGCAATTGGCCGATTGGTGGGAATTGAGATAACTCGCATATTGTATATCTTCCGGAACTCTTCTTCTTCCGTTTTAGCGGTCCCTGTCATCCCAGATAGTTTTGTATAAAGTCTAAAGAAATTTTGATAAGTAATGGTCGCCATCGTCACCGTTTCTTCTTTGATCTTAACGTTTTCTTTGGCTTGAATTGCTTGTTGAAGTCCATCGCTATATTCGCGTCCAACCATCACACGACCAGTTGATTGATCAATAAGCTGAATTTCACGATTAGGATCAACTAGATACTCAACACCGCGTTTCATAATGTAATTCGCCTTTAAGGCTTGGTGAATTCGGTGAACAAGATCACTATATTGGGGGTTATAAAGATTAGGGACGCCAAACATTCTTTCGGCCTTATGGTTGCCCTCATCTGTTAAGTTACAAGTTTTAGTTTTAATGTCAACGACAAAGTCACGTTCATGTTTAAGGGTCTTACAAAAGCGGTCGGCAATATTATATTGACTGGCACTAGCCTTATTACCACCAGAAATAATTAATGGTGTTCTACTTTCATCAATAAGAATAGAGTCAGCTTCGTCAATGACCGAAAATTCTAAGTTACGTAAGACGCGACCATTAACACTTGTCGCCATGTTATCACGAAGATAATCAAAACCGACTTCAGAGTTGGTCGTATAGGTAATATCACATTCATAAGCTTCGCGCTTAGCAATTGTGTCTTTTTCCCGGAGGTTAACACCAACGGTGAGACCTAAAAAGCGGTAGATTGAACCCATCCATTCCGCATCACGAGCGGCCAAGTATTCGTTGACAGTAACAACATGGACACCCTTACCACTTAGTCCATTAAGATAGACCGCCATCGTCGCAGTTAATGTTTTACCTTCACCAGTCCGCATTTCCGCGACATCACCTTGATGCAACACTAGCGCACCAATAATTTGCACAGGATATGGGAACTCACCTATTGTTCTTTTTGCTGCTTCTCTAGCAACTGCAAAAGCTTCATACTTGATATCCTCAAGCGTCTTGCCTTCAGCTAGTAAAGCACGAAAATATGGTGTTTTAGCCTTTAAATCATCATCGCTAAGACCGCGAAATTCTTCTTCAAAAGCAATAACTTTTTTGGCTTCTTTTTCTAGTTTTTTTAGTCTAATTTCTTCGAACCTAAATATTTTTTCGATAAAACTCATAGCTGCTCCTATATTTCTATATAATTCATTTATTCCAAGTTTGGATTAATATCTAGATTAGTTTAACATAAAACCCCCTATAGATAAATTATTTATCTATGTGATTGTGCACATTCCCATCGCCATCATCTCTAGTTTTAGTGTAACTAAGGGTCAAGACCCTGATCTTTGTTGGATGGTAAGTCTTTACCAAACTAATAATCGCTCTAACAGTTGCACCCGTTGTATAAAGGTCATCAACAATTAATACTTTTCTCCCTATAAGTCTATCCCCTTCAAGAAGTCTAAGATGGTTGCCTACTTTTTGCCGCTCTTCAAAGTTTAATTCACTTTGTTTGAAATCACTTGTTTTTTCAAGTCGTGCCCCTTGTTTTAGTTTTAGTGGCTCAAACGCCAAAAATACATGATTGAACCCACGTTCTAAGTCACTACTTTTACTGCTAGGAGCATAAACAATTAAGTATTTATAATACTTGAGGCGTAAATAATTAGAGAAATTAGCAATAAAAACCGGGGCTAGTTCAATATCGCCTTTGCCCTTGTATTGATATAATAACCCCCTAAAAAATTCATCATATTCATAGAGTGAAACTACTTCAACACCAGCAACTTTACGGGTATAAAATTTAGTATTAAATAAGGCGAGACAGCTACTACATATCTGGAGTCCACTAACTAGAGTCACCATAGTCGGCGATACTTCTTTTTGCATACATATTTTGCAAATAGGTGTTTTTGTCACTAATGTCATCAATTGCCTCCTTGATCGCCTGACTGATATTTTTAGCAATTAAGATTACCTCACCATCTGGTTCATCTTTTTTGCGCCCGACTCTCCCCGAAATTTGAATCAGCGTACTACTATCAAAAAGAGCGTGATCAGCATGAAAAATAATGACTTGTAATCCTCTTATTGTTATTCCTCTTTCGAGGACTGTTGTTGTTACCAAAAAAGAATATTCCCTTCTTTTAAATGCTTTGATAATTTCACTGACATTCTGACGCTTTGAATGAACCAGATTGCCCCCTTTTACCGCTAGTCGTAAAAAAGCAAAAAGCGTTTCAGCTTGACTGATCGTCGGCGCAAATACTAAGACACTTTTTTCATTTTTAAGCATTCTTTTTAGCGTCAGTAAGACTAATAAATACTCAAACAAAAATGCTCTAATTATTAATTTTGGAACTGGCATTTGATGGTGATGAAAGCGCGTAAATAATGTTAAAACTTCGCCATTCGTGGCAAATGTTTTTAATAGCTTTTTACTAGGAGTGGCACTCATAATCACATAACTTCCCCGAACTGAACGATAAAACATTGCTTCAAGTACAAAGTCGCCACTATAGGGGAAGGCGTCGATTTCATCAAAAATAAGGAGATCAAAATAATTTTTATAGCGGTAGAGTTGATGAGTTGTCAAAACAACTATTTGACCTTCAAGTTTAGTGGTGTTACCGCCATAAACTAGCGTTATATCAATACTAGGAAAGGCACTAACAAGGCGGTAATAAATTTCAATTACGACTTCACGTCGGGGGATCGTAAAGCCGACTATTTCACCTCGTGCTAGTGCCTCTTTAATTGCGTCAAAAACTAACTCAGTTTTCCCGGCCCCACACACAGCATAAATGAGGGTGTTTGTGTGATTAAGATAGTTTTTGCTCACAGTTTTAGCTATTTTATTTTGTTCACTAGTAAGTGGATAATTGATATCAGCTTTCACAAAAGTTGGAGGGTAATCACGATGAAAAACTTTGGGTTCTTCTTGCATTAAAAGGCAGCGCCGACAATAAGAAGTTCCATTTTTGATACCAATGTAACGCGTGTCACTATTTCCACAGTGTGGACAAATAAAAATAGCCATCTAAATACAAATAGATGACTATTAACTTTTTTTGAACAAGCTTAGACTATTTTTTATAGTTATCAATAATATCGACACGTGTTTGATGGCGACCACCTTCAAATTTAGCCGCTAAAAATATATCAATCCGCCGTAAAACATCGACTAATTCCATCTCGTTTTGGCCAAAGCCAATCACATTAGCGTCATTGTGTTCGCGTAGTTTTGCCGAAACATTATCATTATAACCAATGCCCGCCCGAACTCCTTCGACCTTATTAGCAGCGATGGTAATCCCTTCGCCAGATGTACAAATTACAACACCAAAGTCGACCTTCTTATCTCTAACCCTTTCGCCGACCGCTATGCCAAATGAAGGGTAGTGAACACTATCCTTGGTGTAAGTGCCGACATCAATAACTTCAATGCCTTTCTCACTTAAATATTTTTTAACTGCTTGTTTATATTCGAATCCACCATGATCAGATCCAATTGCAATTTTCATAATTATTCTCCTGCTACTTGTTTGATTTTTTCAAACGGAATATTACCCGCTCTAATTAGTTCTATTTTATCATCAATTTTTATAATCGTTGAAGGAATGTTGGAAATAGACTCACCATCAATCACATATGGAATTTCACCATTAAAGATATTTTGGGCTTCGCTTCCTTTAAGGGCTGGTGCTTGTCCATGCTTATTAGCGCTTGGAACTAGAAGGGGACGACCAACCTGGTTGATTAAATCACTGACAAGGCTGGATTTACTAATGCGGATGCCAATATAACCTGTATCAAGGGTGACAAAGCGAGGAACATCTTGTTGGACCCGCACAATAATAGTTAATGGTCCCGGCATAAAACTTTCAATAATTTTTCTTGTCCGCTCATCAATTTGTGCATACTTTTCAATATCTTCGACTTTTCCACACATCAGCGTAAAAGGTTGTGTGGGAGGCCGTCTTTTAACTTCGACAAGCTTAAGATATGCGGAATAATTATCAAAAATAACGCCCAGTCCATAGACTGTTTCAGTCGGAAAAGCCACGACTTCACCGGCCTTTAAGGCATCAACTACAAGGCTAATATCAGTTTTATTAATTAATTTAGTTTTCATTTTCATACCTTACGAGGATAAAGCGATCTTTTTGGTGAATATCCTTAATTATTTTAGCATCTATCTTTGGCCCTAGTGTATCCAAGGCAATTTCTAGCATCTTTTCTTTTTCTAGTTCATTGATTTCTAAAAGGATGACAATTTTACCGTTTCGCACGACCTGATCAACATTTTTAAAAATATCATAATAGACTTTTTTGTCATCAGAATATAAGGCAAGATGTGGCTCATAGTCTTTAACTTTTCGCTCGACCTCATCACTTTGATTGATATAAGGAGGATTAGCAACTAGATAATCTACTTTAATCCCTTTTTCAATTAAGGGACTTAAACTTTCGCCCGCGAGTAGATTGATGTCTAAGTCTAATTTATCCCGATTAATAGCGGCTACTTCTAATGCTTGTAGTGATAGTTCACTAGCAAATACTTTCGCCTTTTGTATTTGCTTTTTTATTGCTAGGGCAATCGCGCCACTACCAGTACAAATATCGGCAACGATTGGATCATCTAAATTTTCCTGTTCAATAATATCTTTGATGATTAAGACTAACTCCTCTGTTTCACTTCGAGGAATTAATACTCGTTGATCAACATAAAGATCTAATCCACAAAATTCACTGCTATTAAGAGCGTATTGTAGGGGATAGCCATCATTTACCCGCTCACAAAGGGCAAAAAAGCTATCAATATTTTTAGCATTATCTTGATAGTGTAGGGCGAGTTGATTATATGGAATATTATTAAAGTTAGTGAGGATTATTTTAATATCAGTTTCACTTAAAAAGGGGAAACGATTAAGGGCCCCATTTAGTGCATCTTTAAGCGTTAATAGACTAGAGCAAGCCTTGCATTTTTTGTTGTTGGTCATAAGCAATTAGAGCAGCGACAATTTCCTCTAAATCCCCTTCCATGATGCGATCAAGTTTTTGAAGAGTAAAACCAATCCGATGATCGGTTACACGATTTTGTGGATAGTTATAGGTCCTGATTTTTTCGCTTCTTTCGCCTGTTCCAACCTTGAGTTTACGGTCAGCGGAAATTTTAGCTTCTTGTTCGGCTACTTTAGCCGCATATATTTTGGCCCGTAACATGTTCATTGCTATTTCCCGGTTTTGAATTTGACTTTTTTCAACTTGACAAGAAACAACGATACCGGTTGGAATATGGGTGATCCGAACAGCAGATTCGGTCTTATTAACATTTTGCCCACCCGCGCCTTGTGAACGGTAGGTATCAACTTCTAAGTCTTCAGTTCTAATTTCGACATCAACGGCTTCAACTTCCGGCATCACAAGAACAGTGGCCGTACTTGTATGAATTCTGCCACTAGATTCGGTGCGCGGAACACGTTGAACACGGTGAGCTCCACTTTCAAATTTTAGTTTCGAGTAAACGTTTTTACCCTTAATCATGAATGAGACCAGTGAAAAACCCCCGGAATCACTACTTGATTCATCAATCATTTGAATTTTCCACCCATTTGCTTCAGCATAACGGGTATACATTCTAAAGAGGTCGCCAGCGAAAATATTAGCTTCATCTCCACCAACTGCTCCTCTAATTTCTACAACAATATTTTTATCATCATTTGGATCAGCGGGAATTAATAATACTTTTATTTCCTCAATGATTGCGTCCATTCGTTCCCCAAGTTCACGATATTCCATTTTCCCTAGTTCACTAACATCTGGGTCTTCATCATTGGTCATAATATAAGCGTCTTCACGGTTACTTTCACATGTTAAAAACTCGAGGAATTTCTCGACGATTGGTTCGAGTGTTGCTCGCTCTTTACTGATCTCACGAAAATAATTAAGGTCGTTGGTAATATCATCCCTTAATAATTGTTTATCAATCTCTTCGAGCCGATTTTTCGCGGCGATTAAACTTTTCTTAATACTATCATCCATAATTATATTATCCTTTTTGCGTTGTTATTCTACCATAGGTAGGAGTGATAACAAAAGATTTAAAACTCCTAGTGTTTGGTCAATTCTCGAAAAATAAAATTATTTGCTAGTGATAGTTACGAGATTCAATTAGATCACGCAAGATTGGATACCATAAAATCAGGGCTAGAACTAGTGTAAGACCGATGGAAAATAGTGCCCCAAACGTATTTGAGAGGGCCAGACTATTAACACTATAATCGCTTGCAGCTTTATAAATAGTGAGGCCAATAAAAATGAGGATAACAACAGCAAGAGGAATAGCTGTTATGACACTTAGTTGTTTATATTTAGTCGCGTATAATTTTTGTAATTGGCGGGTGATTGCAATACTAAAATAGGCTAAAAGGAGGGCTATCATTACAAATGAAATTTCAATTAAATAATTTTCTTCACTGGGCGTTAATTCACTTAAGACACGATTAAGTGTAAAGCCATCGACGACACGATTACCATTTTGATCAATATAAGAAAATTCATGATAATCATTAATGTTGTAGTTATCATAAAGTGGCTGTAAGTAGTCTTTAATTGCCCCTGTTTCATTTTTGATAAAAGAGACAAGTCGCGTTGAATAAATATCGATATCCGCTGGCTTAGTAAATAAAAACATATTGTTTGGATAATAACTATCAAGATTATAGGGGACATCATTAGTAATAATATTTGCTATCACAAAGTCAATTTGTTTAAAACTATAGTTAGTTGAAAAAGTCGCCCCTAAATAATCATTAAGGTCACTAGTTTCATCAAGATCAAATATCACTCTCACTAATTGACTTGGAACTATCGCCTTTGTTCCTACTTCAGGAATAGTTTCTAGTTCTTCTTCAACTAATAGTTGCAAGCCTAAGCGGCGGAAGTTTCGACTAATCGTCGTATCGAAGGGTAAAAGTAGCGGATTGATTTCTGTCCCACTAGTTTGTTCTTTGTAACTATTGATAAACGAGACAAAGCTAATAAACTCACCTTCGCGCTTCGTTTCAATTTCATAGAGCTCAGTTATATCTACATAGGTCGTAGTTGATAATAACTTTGTTTGAATATAATCAACATCACTATTAGTGTTGACCTCATTAATCGAGGCGGAAACAATATTGTTATATAGACAAGTGCGAGTATTACTAAAAGCAAAAAATGAACTAAGCGAAGATAAGACGACAAATAAGGCAAGGAAGAATAAATTGAGCGTATATCTAACTAATGGTTTAGGCGCTTCTTCTTGGTGTTCATCTCTATGCTTGTTGATATTTTTTAGTGGCTTTTGCTTGTTTTTTGCTACTTTTTTCTTTTTAGATTCGACTTCTTCACTTTTGCTAAATGCATCGACAAGCGCTTTAAGCGGTTGGGTCTTTTTCTTTTCACGGTCTAAACTTGTGTCAAAAACTTCAATTTTCATGAGGTTTAGCCGTAGTGAGTCTAAAAGAAATGGTGAAAATACAATGATTGCTTTTTGGAAAAATAACTGTTCAAGTAGGGCTAGAACAATCTTTGTTTTGATGGGACCAAACTTATTAGCGTCGACAAAGGCTAAATCATGAGTAAGTAAACTCTTATTTTCATCACTATAAATGCTATTTTTTGTTTTCTCATATAAATCGTTACTAAACTCAATATACGTGATATTTTTTTCATTTAAGCTAGTCAAAAACTTTGTGACACTATCGCTATAATCACGTTTAAAAACAACATTAGTGACAACGCCCTTTTGATAGTTAAACTGTTTAAAAGTTTCGCTCATGCTTATACCCTTTTTGTCATATTTGACGAAAATTAATGTGAAAAACACTAAATACTTGTAGATATTATAGTATAAAAGAGACTGATTCAATAATGAATAATTTTCCCGAGAAATAAATTAGGGGGTGGATAGCAGTTATTTTAAATAGATAAACTTATAAGTTTTTTTTCGATCACCAAGCAAAAAATTATTAAGTTCAAGTAATAAGCAGCGAATTTGCCATCAGCAGTTTTTTCTTTTTTCAAAGCGCCCTTATTATAGTATAATAACGCTAGGTAAAATATATGAGTTATAAAGCACTATATCGAACGTATCGACCTTTAACTTTTAGTGAAGTTGCTGGTCAAAGCGCAATCGTTAAAACATTAGAAAACGCCCTTAAAACAAATAGGATCGCCCATGCCTATCTTTTCGCAGGTCCGCGGGGGACCGGTAAGACAACAATGGCCAAACTTTTTGCTAAAGCCCTAAACTGTGAAGAGGGACTAGGTAAACAATGTAATAAATGCGCTAATTGTCAAGAAATCAATACCGGTAGTCATCCTGATGTAATTGAAATTGATGCGGCTAGTAATAATGGCGTTGATGATGTGCGTGATCTAATTGAAAAGATTAATTATTCGCCAATCAAGGGCAAATATAAAGTTTACATTATTGATGAAGTCCATATGATGACTTCTAGTGCCTTTAATGCCCTTTTAAAAACACTTGAAGAACCACCACGTAATGTTATTTTTATTTTAGCAACAACCGAGCCCCATAAAGTAATTCCAACAATCCTCTCCCGCTGCCAAAGATATAACTTTGCTAAAGTTAGTGATAAAGATATTAAGGCTCGACTTATTGATATATTCAAAACTGAAAAGGTTGAATATGAAGACAAGGCCCTAGATATTCTCATCAAATTAGCAGATGGCGGTGTCCGTGATGCACTTTCGATGCTTGAACAAGTGCTTGCCTATGCGGGTAACCGTCTAAGTGAAGAGTCAGTCTTAGAAATATTTGCCCTGACTAACACTGAAGAAAAAATTGTTCTTCTTGATGCTCTAGCTCGTAATGATATAAGAGTCATTATTGATAAAACTGAGGGTTTTATCAATAACGGTGTTGATATCAAGCGTCTTACTAGTGATTTACTTGTCATCCTTAAAGATTTACTCGTATTTATCAAAACTAGTGAAGAAAAATTATTACTAGTGCTTAATAAAAGTGAGGCTCTTCGCTTACAAGAGGCTTACACAATTGGGACGATTAATAAGACGATTGATATATTAATGAAAACACAAAATGAATATAAGTTTAGTAGTGATATTCGAAGTCTATTTGAACTATCACTTCTGCAAATAGCCACGCTTGGTGAAGGTGAACAAGAAAAAGAGCCAAAAGAAAAAACTTGGACGCGCCCACCCCTTGGCGTCAAAGCAGCGACCTCACCTGTTAAAGCACCTATAAAACGAGTAGCTGAGCAAAGTGAAACCAAAGAAGCGGAACTTCCACCATTTATGCTTGATGAGCAAAATGAAAAAGTACAAAATGAAGCACCACTTGTCGATAATAGTTCAAAACTTAAAAGTGTCCTCAAGGAAAAAGAAAAAATTGAACTTGCAAGTGAAGAAGCGCTAGAAAAAGTTAGTTTTTATACTGAGGGCGAGTCATTTACTCTTAGTGAAGAAACACTAATTAAAGCAGCCTCCCTTGGTGATAAAGATGAACGCCAAAGAATTACTAAGGAAATATGGCCAAAACTTGGCACTATTTTATTTGATTTCTCCTATGGTGAATTTGCCGCGCTCCTTAGTGATGGGGTCCCCTATATCTTTATGGACGAACTTCTAGTCTTAGTTTATGACTTTGAAGAGCGGGCCGCCCTTGTTAATCTCAAAGAAAACCAAAAGGGTCTAGCTAACCTTCTTGAAAAACTGATGGGCAAACGTGTGCTCATCTATGCTCTTGACCGTAAAAACCAAGAAAAGTTCCATAAAAAGTTTTCTAACCTCTACCAACTTAATCGTCTACCAAAAGATCGAAATATTACGAAAGATTTAGAAGGAGTATTATAGTATGCAAAATATGCAATCCCTATTAAAAGAAGCCAACAAAATGAAGGCCCGTTTACAAAAAGAGATGAATAAACTCGCCGAACAAGAATTTAGTGTCACCAAAGGTGGTGGCATTAAAGTTGCAATGCTCGGGAGTCGTGAAATTGTTGAAATATCGATTGAAGATGATCTTTTTGATAAAGATAACAAAGAAATGATTGAAACCATGATCATTGTCGCAATCAATGAACTACTTGAAACAATTAGCAGTCAAGAAGAAAAGATTAATAGTGAAATAACTGGCGGCCAAACAGGACTATTTTAATGGAAAAACTCGTATCACTTGAACGATTAATCGATTATTTAAAACGTTTACCTAGTGTAGGCACTAAAAGTGCTGAACGAATGGCCTACGCAATTTTAAATATGGATGAGGAAGTGCTCGCTGGTTTTGCCGCTTCTTTACTAGAAACAAAAAAGAATGTTCATCCGTGCCCAATCTGTGGACTTTACACAGAAAGTGAGCACTGCTCAATATGTAAAGATAAAGAGCGTAATAGTGATACTGTTATTGTTATATCTAGTCCTAAGGATATTCAAGGATTTGATAAAATTGATGATTTTAAAGGTCGCTACCACGTACTTGGTGGACTATTAAGCGCCACTAGTAACGTGAACCCCGAAGACTTAAAAATCGCTGAATTGATTGCAAGAATTGACAAAGAGGCGATCAAGGAGGTCATCATCGCCACTAATCCAACAATTGAAGGGGAAATAACCGCGCTATATTTAGCTAAACAGTTAGCCAACAAACAAGTCAAAGTTAGTCGCATTGCCTATGGTCTCCCCATGGGTGGCCAAGTTGATTATATTGATAGTCTAACCCTCTTTAAAGCGCTAGAAAATCGCCGGGAAATAAAATAAGGAGCCAAGTATATGTTTATAACTCTTGAAGGACCAGAAGGTAGTGGCAAAACTAGTGCTGCGAAAAAAATAGTCGTTGAACTTGAAAAAAAAGGTTATCAAGTTCTTTTTACCCGTGAACCGGGGGGCACACCAATTGCCGAACAAATCCGTGGTGTTATTTTAGATAAGGCTAACACCCTCTTAGATGCTAGGGCCGAAGCGCTTCTTTACGCTGCTAGTCGCCGCCAACATCTAGTTGAAAAAGTTCTCCCTGCACTAGCGGCTGGTAAAATTGTCATCTGTGACCGCTATATTGATTCGAGTCTAGCCTATCAAGGTGGAGCGCGTGGCCTAGGAATTGATGAAGTCCTCAACATAAACATGTTTGCAACCGAAAATAAGTTTCCTGATCTGACGCTTCTTTTTGATCTTGATCCTAAACTTGGTCTTGAACGGATCAACAAGAATAAAAACCGCGAAGTTAATCGCCTAGATTTAGAAAAGCTCGATTTTCATCGCAAGGTCCGGCAAACTTTTCTCGATCTCTCAAAAACTTACGCTGACCGCTATGTCACTATCGATGCCAGTCAAAATGAAGCTAGCGTTAGTGCTAGTGCGCTAGCAGCAATCTTGAAACGTATAAAATAAATGAATATTAATGACTATCTAATTAAATATCAGCTCCCGCTTTATCAAACCTTTGCCAATCAAATGAGCAAAGGCACTTTAAGTCATGCCTATTTAATCAATGGTCAACCAGGCACGCCGCTTAAAGAGGTTGCTCGCTTTCTATCCGCTAGTCTAGTGTGTCAAGCGCCTAACCCCCTTTCCTGTGGCTCATGTTTAGAGTGTCAAAGGATAAGTGATGGAAGTTACGTAGACTTTTATCTATTTGATGGTGATGAAGGCTCAATTAAAAAAGATAATATTTTAGATTTAGAAACAGCTTTTTCCAAGACTAGCGTCGAAAAGGCTGAACGATTAATTTATGTTATTCATAAGGTTGAAAAAATGACGCCCGAGGCAATAAATTCACTTTTAAAGTTTTTAGAAGAACCTAATCCCAATGTCTTTGCCTTTCTAACTACGGAAAATGAAGCCCGTGTTTTACCAACAATTATTAGCCGGGTCCAAAATCTATCATTAAAGTTAATTGCCCGTAAAACACTACTAGAAGAAACGGAAAGATTAGCGATACCAAAGGAAGATGGTGAACTTTTAGCGCTTAAATATAATCTCCCTGCGACCGTTTTAGCAATGGTCGAAGATCCTAGTTATTTAATGATCAAACAAACGCTATTAGAAGTATTAGAGGCGCTAGCCTTATCACTAGATGAAGGTATCCTTGCTTCGATGAAAACGGCCAATGCTAATATAAATAATCGTGATGATGCAAGATTCTATTTACAAATGTTACTTGCGTTTTTCCAAGATATAGTAAACTATAACTTACAAGCAAAACTTTTACTGACTAGTTATGAGGATTTAACAAAGCGTCTAGCTGAGGTTATAACTCATCCGCTAAACGCGATAAAGGTCTTGCTTGATGCCATCAATACGATTGATAGTAACGTGAACATAAATCTACTGCTTGATCACGTAATGATAAATATCTCTAAGGAGCGTTCATAATGGAACAAAATAACCCTACTAGTGCTTTACCTAGTGAAAATAATAGCAATCAATACTTTGTTAGTATTGTCTTTAACAACGGACCAAAGTCCTACTTCTTCTCTTGTCCTGATCAAAATCTAAGTCTTGATGATTATGTCATCGTTGAAACAAGTCAAGGAATCGAAATAGCCCGTGTTGCTAGTGAAGTCTTGCCGCTAGAAGAGTTTTCATCAAAATTAGAATTAAAACCAATTGTTCGTAAGGCAAGTGAAGATGATGTTGCGCGCCACCTCCAAAATTTAGAAGATGCTAAATATGCCTTTAAATTTTGCCAAGATGAAATAAAACGCCAAAATTTAGATATGGTGTTACTGAGTATGGAGTTTTCACTTGATAAGAGTAAGGCTCTTTTCATTTATTATTCGGAAAACCGTGTTGATTTCCGGGAACTACTAAAAACTTTGGCTAGTGAACTACATACGCGGATTGAACTAAGACAAATTGGTAGCCGCGATAAGGCCAAACTTGTCGGGGGTATTGGTATATGTGGGTTCCCCCTTTGTTGTTCAACATTTCTTAATGAATTTGATGGCATTAGTATAAGTCGCGCTAAAAACCAAATGCTTGCACTTAACATCCCAAAACTATCAGGTCACTGTGGCAAACTTATTTGCTGTTTAAAATATGAAGATGACTACTATAGCGAGGCAAAAAAAGACTTTCCAAAAATTAACTCTCGTTTCACCAATGACAATCAAAAGTCATACTATAAAGTTAAATCATTTAATGTTATTAACCGGACAATTAATCTTGAAGGTAATAATGACTATATAAATCTTTCACTTGATGACTTTAATAAAAATTGGAAACGTTACAATGAAACGAAATAAGTCATTTGCGGATACCCCTTTTTATCTTGTCGCAACACCAATTGGTAACCTTAGTGAAACTAGTCCTCGGCTAGTGGAAACCCTAAATAGTGTCGATTTTATTGCCTGTGAAGATAGTCGTGTTACCCGCAAGCTTCTCAGTCACTTAGATATATCTAAACCGCTCATATCTCTTCATCAGTTCAATGAAACTAGTAAAAGTGAAGTGATTATCAATAAAATTAAGGATGGCGAAAAAGGTGCTTATCTTTCTGATGCTGGATATCCACTTATTAGTGATCCAGGTGCGCGCCTAGTGGCCACTCTACTAGATCATGATATCCATATATCCGTGATCAATGGTCCTAGTGCCCTTCTTCCTGCCCTCATTGGCTCAGGTCTAGCTAGTGATCATTTTTATTTTCATGGCTTTTTAGATTTAAAGGCTAAAAAAGAACAATTAGATGAGATTACAGCCAAAAAAGAAACACTCATCTTTTATGAAGCCCCACACCGTATCGAAAAAACTATACGCTTTTTATATTCATTATTAGGTAATCGTCGGGCGAGTCTAGTTCGTGAATTAACTAAACTTCATGAAGAATATATTTATGGAACACTAGAAGAATTATTAGAACTAGATTATCCAACAATTAGAGGTGAACTTGTCCTTGTAGTTGAAGGTAATAATAGTGAAGTAGCACTCGATGAGAGTCAACTAATTCTCAAGATTGAAACGCTCATCAGTGCAGGTTATAAGAGCAAAGAAGCAATAAAAATAGTTGCCCTTCTCGATGGAATAAGTAAAAACTCTTTATACGACTTATATTTAAAAACTAAAAACTAAGCCACACTTGAAGTGAACCCTAAATAGTAGACAATAAATAAAAAACTATGATAGTATTTAATCTTTACGCAGAAGGGGTACAAGTTTAATTGAAAATATGGACTTAAAATTTTGACAACCTATATCAAATTAGTTTAACATTTAAAAAGATGAAGATTTGCTGTAATTAGTATTCATATTCTCTTTTCAATTTCTATCAATGCGAATGATTGCTCAATTATACAAGTTAATGTGTCTATATTTTTGGGGAGGTAGGTTTGTGAAATATTATGGATCATGCCTTTGTGGCGAGGTTGCCTTTGAAGTGGAAGGTGTTTTTCAAGACTTTTATCTATGTCATTGTGAGCGCTGTCGAAAGGATACGGGTTCAGCCCATGCCGCAAACATGTTCTCGACCACAGCTAAGTTAAAGTGGATCAAAGGCCAAGAAAATGTAAAAACTTATAATTTTCGTTCCGAAGGCCATATCAAAAGTTTTTGTCTCAACTGTGGATCAGCTTTGCCGAACTTACAAATGGATGGGAAGTTGTTGGTTGTGCCTGCAGGTAGTATAGACGGCGATATTATCATGAGACCAAAAGCCCATATCTTTTTCAAAAGTAAAGCAGATTGGGATCATGACTTAGAGACAATTATGAAATTCGACCAGCTTCCAGACTAAGAGTAAAGGATATATAAAGTGGATTAAAAAAAGATCATCATAGATGGTCTTTTTCTATACTGACAATGGTAGCGTATATCCTATATCTTAAGTTTGTAAACTAGTGGTAATGGTGTATTTGTTTTGAAGTAGATTGTTTCTTGTTCGCCAACCTCAATCGTGTTTCCTTTAATTGAGTCCTCAACATAATAGCGAATGTAAGAGGCGTTATCGCTCACTTTAAAGGATGATAAATCACTCGTATAGTCTAAAGTAGTTTCACTTAGTTCGAGGTTATTCTCATTAAATTCTTTGACTCTAATTAGGTTCACTGTATCGATAAATGTGACATCAACATCATAGGAGATGATATCTCTAATATGGTAATCATCACCCGTATAAGCATAGGAGTTTGTAAAACCAGAAAGTGTAAAATTTAATCTATCTAAGATCCCCGAAGCATAATTGCCAATTGGGGTCTTGTGAATCTGTCCATTCTTTTCAGCCACATAAATGGCATTTAGATTCAACAAATGATAATTGGATAGGTCACGATCAACTAAGACTGTGTGTTTGATGAAAGAATGATTATACATCACTGATTCATATTGTCGAAGGGCAAAAGTAAGATGCGAATTTTCGATGCTTGAGATTGTTGATTCTGTTGCCATATAATCTAGTGATCCATCTGTTTTAAGGTACTCATGGTAGTAGTAGGAATCAATGTCATGATCGTTTGCAAAATTAATTTCGTAGCCTTTAAGACTTGTTTCATTCATATTATCAATGAGTGTGACTTGATTTGCCCTGTCACCCAGAAGCGTAACCTTAATGTAATCTTGCGGGGATAAATTAATGTCTAAAGATGATTCATTTCGAAAAACGACATCACTAGCATTGACTTCAAACTGACGGATTTCGCCGCTATCTACATAGTTAACTTCATAAGTGTCACCTTGCCTTGAAAGCGAGTCAATCAAAACAAATTTTGTTTGTTCAGTCACAAGCATTTCATTTTTGTTTAGTATTAATAGTGTTGTTGAAAGTGTGGCAATCACAAGTGCTGCAACGGCGATGAGACTGGTGATCAAATACTTTTGATTGTGACTTTTTTCTAAACGTTTAATACCTTCTTCACCTAAGAGTGAATCAATTGAGGTGTGAAAAAAAAGGGCAAGGGATTTCAGTAGCTCAAGTGAGGGCATACCCTTTCCTTGCTCCCATTTAGCAATTGCGCTACGTGATATATTAAGGCGCAACGCTAGTTCTTCTTGAGTCAAATTTTCTTCTTCTCGTAATTTTTTTAAGTGTTGATTAAATTCCATACTATTTCTCCTACAACAATTTTTAGGTGTGTGATAGTTTTATTCAAGATACTTATCGTATCATTCACGATTATTGTCACTATTATCGCACATATCATCAATGATACGTTTTTGAAATTGCTACATAGGTTGCGCGATTATCTTAAACACATACAATATGCCCATTTTTTGTCGTTTTATCTGAAGTAATTTTAAAGACGTTATTTCATAAAATTGATAAACTATGACTAGATATGAACAATAAAGTAATTGGACACAAACTCAAATCGCTCCGGTTGCAAAAGGGGCTTAATCAATCTCAATTAGGGCAACATCTCAATGTTAGCCGGACTGCCATTGGTAATTGGGAACGGGGAGACAGGTCGATCAG
>CAYZOC010000014.1:0-21809 GCA_964480275.1 uncultured Staphylococcaceae bacterium
GGAGTTTCACTAACTGGTTCACTCGACGCAGGATTAGGTAAGACTCCACAGCTAGCAAGAATTGTCATTGCTGTAATACTGAGGACTAAAAATTTCTTGTTTTTCATAATTTAATCCTTTCTAAGATAAAATTCTTTAGACATTTAGTCTACTGAATAATGATATAGATTTGCAACGAATTTACAATATGAAAGCACTACCATAGGACAAATATTTAATTGTCATCATGAAAATAATAATTTTTTCAATAAAAAAGAGCGAGTGACTAGCACCCGCTCAATTAAGATAATTAGTTGTTCTCGTAGATATCATCAATCGCATTAATGCTATCAATAACATCAAATTCTTCGAGTAAATCTTCTTCAATCGCCCGATTAATTACACCACGACCAGCAGGAATGAGTTTGCCGGTAATGACGTTTTCTTTTAGGCCATAAAGTGGATCAATCTTTCCTTTAATCGTCGCATCAGTTAAGATTCTTGTCGTTTCTTGGAATGATGCAGCGGAGAGGAATGAATCACTTGCTAACGCCGCTTTAGTAATTCCAAGAATTAATGGAATCGCGTAGGCAGGACGACGGTTTGATAAGAGTAATTCACTATTAATTTCCGTGAAGTTATTTAATGAAACCTTCATTCCTGGAATTAATTCAGAATCCCCACCATCAACGATTGAAACACGGTTAAGCATTTGTTTGACAATTACTTCTAAGTGCTTGTCGCCAATCTTGACACCAGCGGAGAGGCGGTATACTTTTTGAACTTCATTAAGAATATAGTTTTGGACAGTTGTAACATCACTTGCGGCTAGTAATTCACGAGGGAACACCGAGCCATCAGTTAGACGATCACCATTTTTAAGTAGTTCACCTTTTTTGACCCGAAGAGTTTGCATATAATCGGTTTCGAATTGCTTTTCTTCTAAATCATTAGTGACAGTAACTAGGTAATGACGATCTTTTTCTTCAATATGCGTAACTGTTCCGGCAATATCGGTAATTTTAGCTTTACGTTTTGGTTCACGTGATTCGAGTAGTTCTTGGACACGTGGAAGCCCTTGCGTAACGTCTTCGGTTGTCGCAACACCACCAGTGTGGAACGTTCTCATCGTTAATTGTGTTCCTGGTTCACCAATTGATTGAGCGGCCATAATACCAACCGCATCACCAATTTTAACTTCTTTGCCAGTTGCAAGACTAATACCATAACAGTGGGCACAGACACCTCCCTTGGTTTCACAACCAAAGAGTGAACGAATTTCCACTGATTCAACACCAGCATTTTCCACGACTTGGGCCGCTTCTTCACTAATCAATGAGTTGCCAACAACGAGGATTTCGCCTGTTTTTGGATCAACAATATCATGAACAGTGTAACGTCCCGCAATCCGGTCGGAAAGCGCGACAACTGGTTTGTCGGAATTTTCTTTTTTATCGTAAATCGCGGAAACAACGAAGCCATGGTCACTACCACAGTCGTGTTCACGAACAATAACATCTTGGGCAACATCAACTAAACGCCGGGTCAAATAACCTGAGTCAGCAGTTTTAAGCGCAGTATCAGCACCACCCTTACGCGAACCGTGCGAGGCAATAAAGAATTCACTAACGCTAATACCTTCACGGAAGTTAGCCTTAACTGGAATTTCAATCTCACCACGTGGCGAAGCCATTAGACCACGCATACCCTTAAGTTGAAGGAAGTTATCTTCCTTACCACGGGCACCACTATCAAACATGATGTAGAGGGAGTTGCGTTTTTCTTGGGCAAATTGTTCACGGAGTTTGTCTTTAACTTGTTTTTTAACGTCATTCCATGTCTTGATAACAGCAGCATAGCGGTCGGCATCATTATAGAGACCACGACGGAAGGCATTGTTAATGTTTCTGACTTTGACATCACCTTCGGCAATAACTTCATCTTTACCCTCAACAGGTGTAATGTCTGCTAGTGAGACCGTCAACCCTGCTAGTGTTGAGAAATAGAAACCTTGGTCTTTAATCTTATCAAGAACGACACTAGTTTCGACAGTTGTATGATGTTTAAACACTTCATTAACTGCACTTTCAAGATTGCTCTTCTTGATTGGTTCAAGTAGTGGCTTACTCGCGATAAATTCACGAATATTTGTGCCAGCAGGAACAAAGTTTTCGATTTGATCCTTGTGAAGACTAATATGACCAGAGTTATTAATATAAGGGAAATCACTTGGGAAGACTTCGTTGAAGAAGACCTTACCAACAGTTGTGATGAGATAAGATTTATTCATCGTCTCAGTAAAGGTTTTTTTACCAAGCGCACTACCTTTAATCGCAATACGGTTGTGAACATGAACTTGACGAGTTTGGAATGCTAGTTTGATTTCTTCAATACTACCAAAGACCCGTCCTTCACTATCAGCATAAAGGCGGTTTAAGCGTTCACCCTCTGAGTCTCCGATTAATTTAGCTTCTTCGGCTCGTTTAAGGAAGTCGGCTTTATTTTCTTCTTGGGTTAGGTAGTAGTTACCAATAACCATATCTTGTGATGGAGTGGCAATAGGACGACCATCTTTTGGTCCAAGAATGTTGTTACTAGCAAGCATTAAGTTGATTGCTTCTTCTTGGGCGGCCTTACTTAAAGGAACGTGGACAGCCATTTGGTCACCATCAAAGTCAGCATTGAAGCCGGTACAAACTAGGGGGTGTAGGCGGATTGCCCGACCACTGACAAGAACCGGTTGGAACGCTTGGATACCAAGACGGTGAAGTGTTGGTGCCCGATTTAATAAGACTGGATGTTCACTAATGATTTCTTCGAGGACATCGAAGACTCTTTCAACCATGCCATCGATCATCCGATCTGCTTGTGTATGATTGATTGCGTCACCTTCTTTGATTAAGACATGCGCAATAAATGGACGGAATAGTTGGAGTGCCATCTCACGTGGGAGTCCACATTGATACATTTTTAGTTCTGGACCAACAGCAATAACGCTACGACCAGAATAGTCGACACGTTTACCTAAAAGGTTTTGCCGGAAACGGCCTTGTTTACCCTTGAGCGCACTTGAGAGTGACTTGAGTGGACGACGGTTGGCTCCTTGAACAGGTTTACCACGGCGACCATTGTCAATCAGTGCATCAACGGCTTCTTGAAGCATCCGTTGGCCGTTCATTAAGATGACCTTTGGCGCATTCATTTGTAAGAGTTGTTTATAACGATTATTCCGGGAAATAACACGACGGTAGAGGTCATTAATATCGCTGGTTGCAAAACGACCACCATCAAGTTGGAGCATTGGCCGTAAGTCTGGTGGAATTACGGGAATGACATCAAGGACCATCCATTCCGGTTTATTATTTGAATTACGGAATGATTGAACGACGTCAAGGCGCTTTTGTAAGCGTAATACTTTTTGTTTACTTTCAGTCTTGATTGATTCTTTGATTGTTTCAAGTTCAGCATCAAGATCAGTTTCTCTTAATAATTGTTTGACCGCCTCGGCACCTTCACCAAAAATAGCTCCGGTATACTTGCTAATAAAGCTAGCAACCGTAAAGAAATCAAATGGTTGGTTGGATTGGGTCATCCGATCGATAATATCTTCACTGCGCGCTAGATCAAAGCCGGTTAGGTCATGATTGGCTTGGATTTCTTTGATTGCTTCAACAAAGACTGATTTTGCTGTTGCTTCATCAAGAAACTGCTTGTAGTAGAGTGCAGTTGAACTACCGGGGTTTAAGACCACGTGGGAAATAAAGTAGATTACTTCTTCAAGTTGTTTGGCCGTCATATCTAGCAAGAGCGCTAAACGTGAAGGCGTACCTTTTAGATACCAAATGTGTGTACATGGTGAGGCAAGTTCAATGTGTCCCATCCGTTCACGGCGAACGTATTTGGAAATAACTTCAACATGACACTTTTCGCAAGTAATACCTTTGTATCTTATTTTGCGGTATTTACCACAGTGACATTCATAGTCTTTACTTGGACCAAAAATCACTTCACAAAAGAGACCATCAGTTTCTGGCTTTTGACTGCGGTAGTTGATAGTTTCTGGCTTAGTAACTTCACCATGGCTCCATTCACGGATTTTTTCTGGTGAGGCAAGACCAACTTTAACTTGGCTTAACTCGCTAATTGAAAATACTTGTTTGCGGGCCATAAATTAGTCCTCTCTTTCTTCAGTATCACTCTTTAGATAAGTGACACTTTCGAACTCGTTTTCGATAACTTCTTCATCGGTTCTAATACGTGTTGCCTTCCGAGCGCGACGAATTTCCGCATCTTGTTCGCGGGCCAAATCATCAAGATCAATCTTTTCACCACTTTGGTTGATAAGATCGACATCAATAGCAAGACCTTGAAGTTCGCGGGTTAAAACCTTGAATGCTTCAGGAATACCAGGTTCTGGTAGTTCGAGTCCTTTAACGATTGCTTCGTGTGTGCGTTTACGGCCGACACGATCATCGGATTTAATTGTTAACATTTCTTGGAGAATATGGGCAGCACCATAGGCTTCAAGCGCCCAAACTTCCATTTCCCCAAATCTTTGTCCACCGTTTTGAGCTTTACCACCAAGTGGTTGTTGGGTGACAAGGCTATATGGCCCGACCGAACGAGCGTGAAGTTTGTCATCAACCATGTGGACAAGTTTAATCATATACATGACACCAACACTAATACGTTCGTCGAAACGTTCGCCAGTGCGTCCATCAAATAATATTTGTTTACCATCTTTATGCATCTTAGCAGCTTCCATTAACTCGAATATTTCATCGTTTGTCATCCCGTCAAAGACAGGAGTGGCAATTTTAATTCCAAGTTTTTTACAAGCCATACCAAGGTGAACTTCGAGAACTTGCCCGATGTTCATCCGACTTGGAACACCAAGTGGATTGAGCATGATATCAACTGGTGTACCATCTTCCATAAATGGCATATCTTCTTCAGGGAGAATCCGCGAGATAACGCCCTTATTACCGTGACGACCACTCATCTTATCCCCTTCCGAAATCTTACGTTTTTGCGCGATGTAAACAGAAATAGATTTCTTAACACCTGGAGGTAATTCATCACCATTTTCTCTAGAGAAAATTTTAACTTCGACAACAGTACCAGACCCACCATGTGGGACTTTAAGCGAGGTGTCTTTAACATCTTTAACTTTTTCGGCAAAAATTGCTTGGAGTAGTTTATCTTCTGCTGAAGGTTCAACCATTCCTTTTGGTGTAACACGGCCGACGAGAATATCGCCTTCTTTAACTTCCGCGCCTGGAACAATAATTCCATCAGCGTCAAGGAAGGCCTTCATTGCTTCACTAATGTTTGGTATATCACGAGTGATTTCTTCAGGACCCGACTTTGTGTCCCGTGTTTCAATTTTATGTTCTTCAATATGAATTGAAGTATAGACATCTTCTTTAACGAGCCGTTCATTCATAATGACAGCATCTTCAAAGTTGTAACCATTCCAGGTCATAAAAGCGATTGTCACATTGCGACCAAGCGCAAGTTCCCCGCGATCCATTGCAGGACCATCGGCGATAACTTGACCAGCTTTAATCTTATCGCCAGTCTTGACGATTGGTTTTTGATTGAAACAAGTTCCTTGGTTGCTACGGGCAAACTTTTGTAATAGATATTCGAATTCGCCACCTTGATCATATTTGATTTTGATCTTTTTGCTATCAACATACGTAACAACACCATCAAATTGGGCGACAACTGCTGAGCCACTATCGTGAGCAACTTTAGTTTCAAGACCAGTTGCAACAAATGGCGCTTCTGGATTAATGAGTGGTAAGGCTTGACGTTGCATGTTCGCGCCCATCAAGGCCCGCATCGCATCATCATTTTCTAAAAACGGAATTGAAGCAGCGGCGATAGAAACGATTTGCTTGGGTGAAACGTCGATAAAGTCAACTTTATCAGGAGTGACAACAATGTTTTCACCCTTATAACGAGCAATGACTTCACGACTTGAAATGACACCATTTTCGTCCATTTCGACGTTGGCTTCGGCAATAATATATTCTCTTTCTTCGTTAGCGGAGAAATATTCGGTTTCTTCAGTAATACGACCAAATGGCTTATCAACTCTACGATATGGGGTCTCAAGGAATCCATATTTATTCACACGTGCGTAACACGCGAGGTTATTAATAAGACCAATATTTTGACCTTCAGGAGTTTCAATTGGACAAATCCGACCATAGTGAGAATAGTGGACGTCACGAACAGCGAAACTAGCGCGGTCACGGGTTAACCCGCCAGGTCCAAGCGAACTTAGCCGGCGTTTGTTGGTTAATTCGGCAATTGGATTAACTTGATCCATGAATTGGGACAATTGACTTGTCGCAAAGAAATCACGAATCGCCGTTGAAACATGCCGGACATTAAATAGGCGTTGAGGAAGTAATTCTTCCGCGCTTGAAATTGATGTATTATCGCGAATAGCTTTAGCCATCTTGCTAAGACCAACGCGGAATTGATTTTGAATTAATTCACCAACACAGCGCACGCGGCGATTGCTTAAATGATCGATATCATCAAAATTACCAACACCATATTGGACGTTCATAAAATATGAGAACGTAGCAAGAATGTCAGAAATTGTGACGATTTTGTCATCAATATTTAAGTCATTGCCTATGACATTAATCGTGTGGGTCTTATCATCATTAGTGTAAACACTAACGATGTTAACTTTGCTGTGGTTGTCGAGTCTTTCATTAACTCTGAGTGTAACTGTGTGGGCGCCATTTTCGAAGAAACGACGTTTACGGAGATCATCAATAATTTTCTTGGTCATTTGTGTTTCTTTTTCATACACAACTTCACCAGTAACATCAACGAGATTTTCCGCGATAACTGTACCTAGAAGGCGTTCATAAATACCTAATTTATTGTTAAATTTATAACGGCCAGCTTTACCAAGGTCATAACGCTTTGGATCAAAGAATTTTTGTTCTAAGTGCGATACGATTCCATCTTCACTAATAGGTTCACCTGGTTTTAATTTTCTAAAGATCGCTTCAAGTGCGTCGAGTTCATCAACGATGTTTTCATCTTTTTGCAGTGTCAATTCAAGTGAAGATAAATCTTTTTCTTGACCTTTTTTGGTTTTAACTCGTTTGGTTGTTTTGGCATCAAAAAGATCAACGATCATTTTGCTGTCGGTCAAACCAAGAGCCTTTAGTAAAAGTGTCGCATTCATTTTCTTTTGCCGGTCAATCCGTAAAGAAAGAATGTTCTTGCTGTCATTTTCAAAATTTAACCATGTTCCCCGTGATGGGTTTAGGTCTGCTTTGTAGGTAAAGTGCCCGGACTTATCGATTTCACTGCTCATATAAGCGCCAGGTGAGCGAACGATTTGGCTAACAATAACCCGTTCCGCTCCGTTGACAATAAAGGTTCCAGCTTGGGTCATTAAATTAAGGTCGCAAATGAAAATTTCGTTTTCCTTAATTTCACCAGTAGCTTTGACTTCTAGTGAAAATTTAACCTTTAATGGAGCACTATAAGTTAAACCTCTTTGTTTACATTCTAAGAATGAATACTTGGGTTCTTCAATACGATATGAATGATAATTTACAATCACGTCTTTACTATAAGAGTCGACTGGAAATACATCTTGGAATACTTCTTCAATACCTTCGGTTAAAAACCAGTGGTAGGAATCTGTTTGAATAGAGACGAGATTAGGAAGGGGGAAACGTCCCGAAACCTTACTGTAGTCAATCCGGTCATTAAACAAACGTTTAGTAGGATCTTGTAATCTTTTCATAAATGGCCTCACTTTTCATAAATTTTTTAGCGCTTTACTGCTTTATAGACATAGAATCCATGATGCTTTTTGACGAGTTCACAATTATTGAACGTTAGTTCGACATGTTTCTTCGCACTAAGTGCACCATGACTTTTTCTGATTACAAAGTAAAGCGTTCCGCCATCAGTTAAGTAATTTAATGCCTCGCTTAGTAGAGGGTAATATACTTTTTTACCCGCTCTAATCGGAGGATTAATTACGATTGTTTGATAATCGTCATTTGTTAAAGTCTGATAGGTACTTGCAACAAATACGGTCGCGTTGTTGATGTTATTAGTGGTGATATTTTGTTTAGTTAAGGTAACAGCGCGTTGATTTACATCAAACATTGTCACATTAACAAGTGGGAACAATTTGGCAATTGTGAGGCCAAGCGTTCCATACCCACAGCCGACATCAAGGACTTTCCCGCTTAAATTGTCATCGCTAACAACATTAAGCAGAGCAATTGATCCTTCGTCGATTTCATTCTTGCTAAAGACACCAACATCGGTATGAAGACTAAGACTAGCGGACTTATACGACAATTTGAGTAGTCGTGGTTCGCTTTTAAGTGTCGCATCGTTTTCGAAATACTGACCCATACGTCTTGTCCCCTATATGCACGAAAACCCATAGGCGATTGCATATGGGTTCGTGCTAGTTTTAGTAAAATTACTTAATTTCAACTTCGGCGCCGGCGGCAACAAGAGCTTTCTTGTGTTCTTCGGCTTCAACTGGTGAAATTTTTTCTTTGATTGCGACTGGGGCTGTGTCAACTAATTTCTTAGCATCCATTAAGCCTAAACCAGTAATTGCTTGGACAGCCTTGATGACTGCGACCTTGCTTTGGCCAAATGATGTTAGGGTTAAGGTAACTTCGCTTGGTCCTTTGTTTGCAGCTTCTTCTTCTTCTGGAGCAGCAGCAACTGCGGTTGGAGCAGCAGCGGTGACACCAAATTCGGTTTCAACTGCCTTGACTAAATCGTTAAGTTCTAAGACGGTCATTTCTTTTAGTGATGCAATAATTTCTTCAATTGTTAGTTTTGCCATTGTATTTTCCTCCTTGGGCAATTAGTTTTGCGCATCCGCGACAGCTTTAACAGTTGCAGCGAATTGGCGTACTGGTGCATTGAGCACCGATAAGAACATAGAAATCAAACCTTCGCGACCTGGTAGTTTTGCTAGTGCTTTAACGGCATCGCCATCAATAACACGGCCTTCGACTAGTGCGCCTTTAATGACAACACTATCGTTTTTAATAGCAAATTTTCTAAGAATTTTAGGTCCTGCGATTACGTCGTTACTAAACACAAATGCGTTTGGTCCGACTAATAAATCGTTTAATTCAGGTTTTCCTAGTTTTTCAGCAGCACGTTCGACCATCGAGTTTTTGTAAATGGCCATTTCGGCATCATTTTCTCTTAGTAAACGGCGTAAGCCTGTCATTTGACTGACTGATAGTCCCCGATATTCGAAGACGATCATTGCGTTACTTGCTTTTGCTCTGTCAACTACTTCATCAACAATCGCTTGTTTTGCAATTAGGTTTTTTTGATTCATTGCTCTACCTCCTTTTTAAAATTTTGTTTTGAGGCACCAATATCCCGTATATGTGTAATATTCATGAATTACCTCGACAACATTATTAAGCTCTTCGGCCGTTGTTTTCTTTGGTATATTGATTGCTTGTTAGATTAACGACCCGCAAAAGTAATGTGGATCGATGGTCCCATAGTGGTATGGATAACCGCGTTTTTAATGTAAGTTCCTTTAACAACAGATGGACGGACCTTAACGATTCTTTCGCAAAGGGCAGTAATGTTGTCAACTAACTTAGCATCTTCGAAACTCACGCGACCGACTGAAACGTGCATATTTGCTTCACGGTCAACACGATATTCGACTTTACCAGCCTTGATATCGGCTAAAGCTTTGGCGATGTCATTGGTAACGGTTCCAACTTTTGGATTTGGCATTAAGCCTTTTGGTCCAAGTAGTTTACCTAACTTACCAAGTTCCCCCATCATGTCTGGGGAAGCAACGATTACATCGTAATCAAACCAGTTTTCTGTTTTGATCTTGTCAATGATTTCTTTAGAACCAGCGAAATCTGCTCCCGCATCTAAAGCTTCTTGTACACGAGTTGTAATTGCCAATACTCTTTTGGTCTTACCGTTTCCATGCGGTAGGACTAATGTTCCTCTAATTTGTTGATCAGCTTGGCGTGGATCAACATTTAAACGGAAAGAAACATCGATGGTTGCATCAAACTTTGTTGTTGATGTCTTTTTTACAAGCGCGACGGCTTCATCGATTTCGTATAATTTACTTTCATCAACGAGCGCTGCGGCTGCTTTGTATTTTTTACCTCTTCTCATAATTTTCCTCCTTGTGGTACTAACGAGTGAGTTCTCTTCCACTATTCTTCGACAACAATGCCCATATTACGCGCTGACCCAGCAACAATTTTCATTGCGCCTTCAATGTCGTTAGCGTTTAAATCTGGCATTTTGTACTCAGCAATTTCTTTTAATTGGGCTTTGGTGATTTTGCCGACCTTTTTGGCCTTGGCATTATCACTGCCTTTGCTGATGTTTCCAGCGGCTTCTTTTAAAAGAATTGTGACTGGAGTTGTTTTGATTTCAAAATCAAATGATTTGTCCTCATAGGCTGTAATAATAACTGGAACTACTTTACCTCTACGGTCAGCAGTTTTGGCGTTAAAATCAGTACAAAACTTTGGCATAACAATACCAGCAGATGCAAGTTTTGGTCCTGGTTTGGCTTCACCACCAAGAAGTTCGAGCTTTACTACTTTTGCGATTTTCTTTCTCACGTGACGTTCCTCCTTTTTCAATAGATTGTCCGTGCAGTGGTAAGCGGAATAATCACGATTCCTACCACGAGCATACATAATGCACGCGTGTGTGCGAGGCATTACGTGAATAGATGATAGCACCGAGATAGTGATAATTCAAGGATTTTCTTGAAATAGCCAAATATTTTTCCAAACTAAAACCACTTACAAACTAGTAAATATGGACATTGGGTTCGAATAAGACTAAAATTAAGCAAGAGAAATATATGTATAACTTTTTACGAAAGCTTCATCTCTCACCTTACTTAGCAGTTGCGCTAAGTTTTCTCATTCTGATTCTTTTAGGGTCTGTTCTGCTATTTTTACCGATTTCTCATATTGATGGAAAATGGCCAAGTTATGTTGATTCCTTGTTCAACGCTTTCTCGGCCGTCTGTCTTACGGGTCTAAATGTATATACATCTTTAATTGATACTTATAGTCTCTTTGGGCTTATCGTAATGGTGGTTTTAATTCAGTTGGGCGGCTTGGGTTTTATTACGATATTTACCTTTGTCATCACGCTTTTTAGAAAAAGAATCAATGTTCTTGACCGCTTTGTTCTCAAAGAAGCTCTTGCAACAAGCGAGTATTCTGGTGTCATTCGCTTAGTAAGAAATATGGTGCTAATTTCCCTCTCATTTGAAGTAGTGGGGATGATTCCCTTCCTCTTTGTTTTTATCCCTGAATTTGGTATTTTAGAGGGAATCGGTAAATCTGCATTTCACGCAATCACCTCGTTTAATAACAGTGGTTTTGACGTAATCGGCACTTCTTCTTTAGCGCAATATAGAGGCAATTATGTGATAACAATCAATACTGCCCTACTTACAATTGTCGGTGGTTTAGGCTTTTTAACAATCTCCGAAATACTCAAATTTAAACGTCCACGGATGTGGAGTGCACAAACTAAAGTAGTTTTAACGATGACTAGTATTATTATAGTTGTGATGACTGTCAGTCTTTTCTTTGCCAATTTAAATAGTGCTGATCCCCTAAATTTATACGAAGCCTTCTTTACTGTTGCTGTTTCTCGAACAGGGGGATTTTCTATTTCTGAATACGAAAACATGTCACAAATTGGTGTTGTTATCATGATGTTAACGATGTTTATTGGTGCTTCACCATTATCGACAGGCGGGGGCGTAAAAGTCACAACAATATTTGTCGTTGTCCTTATTACATTTGCTTATATCCGTGGCAAAAAGGTTCATGCCTTTAAAAGAACTTATTCACACAAATCATTTATCCAAGCGACAGTAATTATTTTCTTTGCGATGATTACAATACTTATCGCCTACATTATGGTTACCGAATTCGAACACAATAATGCTGAGATCATTGCCACAGGATGGGGCTCTAATGTATTTATTTTCGAGGTTATAAGCGCATTTACAACAACAGGTGCCTCGTTTGGTATTACACCAATGTTATCAGATGCTAGTAAATTAACACTTAGTATTCTCATGTTTATTGGCCGTGTTGGCCCACTTACATTAATGGCGACAGTTAGCGACGCTATTAACAAAGAAGAAAAATTACATTATCGCTACATTGAATCCGACATTATCGTCGGCTAGGAGGTATTGAAGATGAAAAGAAGAAGTTTTGCCGTTATTGGTCTTGGTGAATTTGGCATGACAATTGTTGAAGAACTTGTATCATTAAATCGTGAGGTAATTGCGATTGACAAAAACGAAGAGGCCGTTAGTAAGGCCGCAAAGTTGTTGCCTACTGCCTTTATCGCCGACTCCACAAATGAAAAAGCTCTAAAAGAGCTCAACATTGACGAAGTTACTGATGCAATTGTTTGCTATGGCGATAATATTACAGCCTCAATTTTAACGACGGTAATTTTAAAAGATCTTGGTATCGGCCACATTGTTGTTCGCATGGATGATGAATACTTTATTCCGACAATTAAACGCCTCGGCGCTGATGAAGTTATTACTCCACAAAGAATTGCCGGCTTAGGCTTAGCCAATCGTTTAGGCAATGAGAGTTTTATTGACTATTACAGTTTAAGTGGTGACTACTCGGTCGTTAAAATTACTGTCAATGAGAAATTTGAGCCTCTGTCACTTATTTCTCTTGATGCTCGCAATCAATTTGGTGTCAACATCATTCTTATTCAACGTGATAAAAAGGTTTTTGCCCCTAAAGCTAACGATGAAATTAAAGCTGGAGACGTCATTAACATTGTTGGAAAACGTCGTGAGATTGAAGACTTCAGCAATTTTATCAATCCTTCAGATGAAAAACCTGGGCAAAAAATCGTGAAGAAAAAGAAAAAATAGGATCTATGAAATTAGATGTACCCCTCCTCCTGTGTCCAGGATTTGGGGTACATCTCATTTAAAAGAACAAAAAAATAATGCAAATTAAAATGCCTGGCGTTACAGCCAGGCTATTTTTTTGTTTTCGATTAGGCTTTTTCTATGTCGGCAAAATCTACTTCTAATTCAGTTGGGCGACCAAAGAACACTGTTTCTAGTTTGACAAGTCCACTGTTCTTATCAATTGCAAGAATACGGCCATGCGTTCCTTCTAGTGAACCATGAGCAACACGTACTTCATCACCAACTTGATAACGATCATACATGCTTGAGTCAATCAAACCAAGACGTTTTAACACGGGTTCAATTTCTTCGGTTGGAACTGGGAATGGTTTCGCTCCACGTCCACTTGATCCAATAAAGCCTGTAACCCCTGGCGTATTACGAACGACAAACCATGCTTCATCACTCATCTTCATTTCAATAAAGACATAACCAGGATAAAGGTTTTTCATTTTCTTCTTACCGCTAGGGAGACCGTCCTTTAAAACATCAACTTCGATTTCTGCAACAAGGATTTGATGGATGTAATCAGCAAGATGCTCCATCCTTGCAATCCGGGTTAATAAATAGCCCTTAACTTTATTTTCGTGGCCAGATTGTGTACTAGCAACATACCAACTAGTGCCATCTTTAACTTTTTCTTCAGTATTTTCGACTGGATTATTTAAATTTTCGTTGTTTTCAATCATTTGCTTACCCTCTCATTGACTCAAATACATCTTCGAGTGCTCCGAGCATCGATGAAGCTGCTAAGTCTTCTACAGTCAAAACAACCGCGGCAAATATGACAACAAATAGAACTGTCAATATGAGTGGAAAAAGTTCACTTCTTTTTGGCCAACGTACACGTTTGCCTTCTTTAATTACTTCACCAGTATATTTTTTTAAACCCATGGTTGCCTCCTATTTGCTTTGTTTATGCACAGTCATTTTATTGCATTTAGCACAATATTTTTTTAATTCTAGACGTGTTTGCTGTGTTGCTCGGTTTACTGTCGTTGTATAATTACGTGACAAGCACTCTGAGCATATTAAAAGAACTTTCTCTCTCATAATTATACTCCTTTATGTTAATCGTCTTATAGAAAGATAACATTGGATATAATAAAAGTCAAACACTAATATAATTAGTGCAATAAAATTTTAGTGTATTTTGTGCAAAAACGCAAGAATTGAATTTGATTTATCTTAAAAGCTATCATCGAGCTTGGCTCTGATTGATTCAACAATGCTATCCATCGACCGGCGACTAATATTGTTGCGCAAGGAAATTTCAGCAAAGCTATAGCCTAAAATCTTTTCTTGAACGACTTTAATTTGCTTGTCCTCTAGAGGAATTGAGACAAAGTCTTCAATATTGCCAACCATCTCACTACGAAAACTTTTGCTTGTATAAATATCATCTTCCCCGACTATATCGCAAAGTGAAAGTGACTCTTGTTCTTCTTTGAGTTTTGCATCAAGTGTTAACGATGAATAAAACCGCAAATTTGTCGGGGTTTTTGCTTTTCTTATATCGCCATTAATTTCTCTTGATATTACGACATTAGCATAGGGGGCGAAGGGAATTTCGCCGACACCATATGTTTCAATTGCCTGTTTAAGGCCGATTAGTCCAGTGTTTTCAAAATCTTTAAAGTCATAGCCTAGACCAGCGCATTCCGCAAGAGCGATACTCGCTGTTTTTCTGATGAAATAGAGAAAGCGTTCTTGAAGCAAATTATATCCTTCAATGTCGCCTAAAGCATACACTAAAAGTGCCTGTTCATTACTGACCATATTATTACGTCCTTTTATTTGTTATTTATAAATAGGTTTGTTTTGCTCGAATTGTGTTCAAGATTATTCCAGTAGCGACGCTAGCATTCAGTGAATTAACATGTCCTAACATATCAATACGAACTATATAATCACATTTTTCTAAATTTAGCCTGCTGATACCATAACCTTCACTACCAATCACAAGCGCTGTTTTAAAATCATACTTTAGTTGATGAATGCTTTGATCGCCCTTGCCATCCGCACCAACAACCCAAAATCCCTGATCCTGAAGTTTCTTCAACGTTTGACTAATATTAGTGACGACAACTATCGGCACATAATTTTGGGCCCCTGTTGCTACTTTAGCAACAGTTGGTGTTACTTGCACTTGGCGATCTTTTTTAATAATAATCGCTCCAACATTAAATGCGTCGGCACTACGAATTATCGCGCCGAAATTATGTGGATCGTTTATTTCATCGAGCACAAGTATGAGTGCTCTTGGGTTCTGATTTAAATTTACTAATACCCGGTCCAAGTCTTGATAAACAAAATCTTTTACTTCGGCGACAACACCTTGGTGTTTGGGCCCTACTAATTGTTCAAGCTTTCTTTTAGAAACAAACAAAACATCCAGTTTTTGCTTGGATAATTCGTCGAGAATAGCTTTAAAATCAAAACCTTCTTGTAAATATACTTTTACTACATTACCTTCTTTTAAACTAGCTAGAACGCTATTGCGACCATAATCAAATTGACTCATATTATGATTCTGAACTTACTCTTAACTCTAATGGCTTGATATGGTCTTTAATTTCCTCAGTAAATGCTGTCGTTGTTGAACGGGAAGCATAAGAGATATTAAAGGTCACACGCAAAAACGTTTCTGCTCCGATCGCAATCATTTGTGATTGGATATCACGAATGTTAATACCAAATCTCGAAGCAATAATATGTAAATCACGGAGGATTGAACTATCCGTAGGAACGACTACCGTAACCTTAGGTGCTCGGCGATTTGCCAAGTGTTCAATTTTTCGTAATGTAACAAGAATAAGAATTGTAAATATTGTGGCGATTAAAGCAATTGTAAATTGACCAGCACCTGCTGCTAAGCCAATTGACATGACAATCCAGAGCGTCGTCGCAGTTGTCAAACCCTTGATGTCAGTTCCTGTTTGAATAATAGTACCCGCACCAAGAAAACCAATACCACTAATAACTTGAGCAGCAAGGCGAGCTGGATCACGACTCATTTGCCAATTTGGGAAGCCCCAAATCGAGACTGTCATAATAACAGCACTACCAACAGCAACAAGCATATGGGTTCTAAGTCCCGCCGAATGGCCATGATATTCGCGTTCAAATCCAATTATTCCGGCAAAAATAGCCGCCGCTAAAATTGAAAAGAATATTAAAAGAAGCATGCCAAATTCATTCATCCCCGCAAACCAATCAATAATTAATTTATCAATTGTCGATGGGGTTTCATAAAAGTTATCAGATTGTGTGATGTCAGAAAAAAAGTTCATATTGTTACCTCATATTAAAGAATTTGTTTTTGTTGCAAAATATTACGAATTTCATCACTTCTTGCGAAATTCTTGTCATGCTTTGCCTTGGAGTATTCTTTTAGTAATTGTATATCATTTTCATCTAAAAGTGGTAGTGCAATCTTAATCCCAAGAATATCAAGCATGCGCAGGATTGTCATATATTGCTTGGTAAGAAGCGTTTGGTTGACTTGTTTATCCCTTAGTGTTTTATTCATTGACCCAAGAAGAGCATATAACTCCATTAGGGCATTAGATGTATTTAAATCATCAGCCAGCGCCAAATAAAACGGCTTGATGAGTTCACGATCAAATGTAGAGTTTAAGTTATGCTGTTGCACATAAACACTTACTGGTCGAAGTGACCGAGAAATTTTATCAACATCATTTTTACTTGCTTCAAGCGCGTCGTTAGAAAAATTAACAGGCGCACGATAGTGCGAACTAACTAGAAGCATGCGGATAATATTACCATCATATTGCTCGAGTACTTGTTTAGCGCTGACGTTATTTCCTAGCGATTTTGACATCTTTTGGTTGTCGACATTGATAAAACCATTATGAAGCCAATAATTAGCTAGGTGAGTGCCATTATAAATTTGTGATTGGGCAATCTCGTTTTCGTGATGGGGAAACTTAAGATCAAATCCGCCACCATGAATATCAATAAGCGGTTGTTTGAATAGAGCGTTAATCATGGCAACACACTCAGTATGCCAGCCTGGACGGCCTTGTCCCCATGGTGAATCCCATTTAATGCCAACCTCAGTTTTTTTCCAAAGTAGAAAGTCAGCAGGGTTTTCTTTTTTGCTATTTTCCTCGACCCGTGCTCCGCTAATTAGCTCCTCGTGATTAACGTTAGATAAAATACCATAGTCTTTGTCACTACTAACGCGGAAAAACACTTCACCGTCAATCACATAAGCTGCGTCTTTTTCAACTAGTCTTTGAATAAAAGCAATAATGTTATCAATATGTTCAGTGGCCTTTGGTGTAAAGTCGGGCAACATGCTATTAACATCAATAACATTTTTGTTGAAAGCTTTAATATATTTTTCTGTCAGTTTCGATTCATCAATACCCTCATCTAGTGCGCGGTTGATAATTTTATCGTCAATATCAGTGTAATTACTCACGTATGTGACCTGATAATCTAAGGCAAGAAATAGTCTTCTTAAAACGTCAAAAACCACAACTGGTCTTAAGTTACCAATGTGAACGTAATCGTAGACAGTCGGACCACAAACATACATCGAAACATGGCCGGCTTCAATTGGCACAAAGTCTTCAATTTTCTTTGTCAATGAATTATATAAACGTATTTTCATGAGTTAATTATAACATAATTATTTATTGTTTTATGCTGAAGTATTTAGTAAATCTTGTACGATTTAAAACTTAAAAATACATCGTTTTTGTAGAGTTTTTTCATTTATTTTTAACTATTATTAATATAGTCAAGATTTCATATTATCTTAATGAATGCTATTTATAATTTTTGATAGTCAACAAAAAAGGCCATGAACTAAATCATCGCCTTAATAGTTTTATTTACGTTTTAAAATCGCCTCTATTTCCTTGGGATGATCGACAACGTATTTTGGATTATATTGATACACATAATTTTTCCTAACATATCCCCATGTAACAAAGCAACTTGCAAGGTGGCCATTTTTTGCCGTCATCATATCGACATCACTATCACCAACATATAGTACGTGTTTTGCATCTAAATTATGATTTTTAAGGACCTTTTCAACAAGACTTGGATCAGGCTTAACTGGTTCGTTTTCTCTAATTCCATAAGTGGCTAAGACTAGACCAGGAAAATACTTTTCAACGACTTTTACAGCGACATTGTGAGGCTTATTAGTCAAACAAAGCGTCGGAATGTTATTTAGTTTCAACCATTCTAGTAGTGCAACAATTCCTGGGAAGGGGCGCGTCTTGTTTTCTGCATTAAGTTCATATCTAATTGAAAGCGCATCATTTAACTTTGGTAGTAGCTCAAGACTATACTGCCTGGAGGCTAGCGCTCGCTCCATCTGCGCAACTTTACCGCTGCCAAGAAAAGACTCCATTTCTTCGCGTGTAAAACCACCCTTTAAGCCAAGACTAGCAAAGGCATATTCTAAGTTATCAAGTAAATCTTCAAGTGTGTGAAGTAGTGTTCCATCTAAATCAAAAATAACTGCGTTGTAATTCATAGTAACTCCTTTAAAAAAAGACTCTTTAGAGTCTTTCTTATCTTAAAGTGTTTTTTAGGATTAGTCAATCCAAAGAACTTGGCCTTTAAGAACAATGAAAATCATGTCAACAAGCCATAAGAATGGAATACCAACGATGATAAGAACAATCGCAAGTACAACACCTAACATATTGTCCTTGGATAGACTCTTAACAAGACGGTAAATAACCCAAATGATGTCAAGAAACGGAATCGCAAGAATGAATTTAACAATTAGTGGTAAACCATCCATTACTTTTACAAATTTTTTCATAAGTTCCTCCTTTAATTAAATTGTAACACTTTAGCATAAATATTTAATAAAAAATTATTTTTCAAAAAATAGAAAAATTATTCCTAGTAGTGTCGCAACCACGCCGGTCACCAGCGCAAAAGTCGACTGAGCTTGACCAGGGCTAGTAAACGCGAGGCCGATGAGGGCTCCACCAATGAGAATACGCATGATTCCTAGACTCAAATAAAACCAGCCATTGTTCTTTACATTATTAAATAGCACAACTAAGCCTAATCCAACGAATAGGACACCAAAAGCAACTAGACCAACCTGGACTATCTCCTTGTTAAAGATGGCCGCTAAAAGGCCTAAAACGAGCATCAATACACCGATCCACATTTCTTTGCTCTTATCGCCGTAGCGAAATTTTTTAATAATCATCGCTAAGCCTAAACTAGCAACTGTGATTGCAATAATAAAAATCATACTATCGATGACAATATCGCGGTACTTGATAAGGTATGCACCAACGACAATTAATAATATTGATGTTGAGATACTAATTGTTCCCGTTAACTTGATTTTTTTATTTTCCATATATATTCCTCACGTATCTAATATAGCAAAAATATAATAAAAAAGAGCAGTTTACACTGCTCAATTAGTTTTTATTTGTGTTCTAATTAGTCAACAAATTCGATTAAAGAAATTGGTGCATCGTCACCACGACGATTTCCTAACTTAAGAACGCGGGTATAACCACCGTTACGAGTTTGAAATTTAGGACCGAGATCACTAAATAAAACTGAAAGTGCGTTTTTACCTTCCGCATTGACAATACCTTCACGTAATCTAGCCGCGGCTAGACGACGAGCATGTAAATCACCACGTTTTGCAAGTGTAATTAGTTTTTCAACATTTGTTTGCACTTGACGGGCAACTTTACTGCCAACCGTTAATTTGCCATAAACGATCAATTCGCTTGTGACATTACGGAGCATGTTTTTGTCTTTACTTGTTGTATAAGCGGCCTTAAAGCGGACGCCGGTTTTACCATGTACGTTTTTTCTTCCTTGTGCTGGCATATATTACCTCTATTCTATCCCTTTAAACGAAAGTTCCATTTCGATAAGTTTGTCTTTGATTTCTTTGAAGGACTTGCGACCTAAATTGCGAATCTTTAAGACTTCTTCTTCCGTTAGTTGGATTAATTCTTGAACGGTTTGAATGCCCGCTCGTTTTAAACAGTTATAACTTCTAACAGTTAAATCTAAGTCTTCTATTGTTTGCGTATTAACTGGTGTGACATCAAGAGTTTCTTCTTTCATGATTGTAATATCAACCGCAGTTTCATCAACGCGGGTGAAAGCTCTTAAGTGTTCCATAAGTATTTTTGACGCTAGGCTTAGGGCATAGTTTGGTTGGATTGAACCATCAGTCCATACTTCAAGCGATAAGCGTTCATAGCGGTCATCATGGTGCACACGAGTGTTAGCAACTTCATAATTGACTTTTTTAATCGAAGAATAGTTACTGTCGGTCGCAACTGCGCCAATTGGGAGACCAAATTCACCTTTAAGGGCTTTATTGGCTTCGCCGGTAACATATCCCCGGCCATTACGGGCATAAACTGTTAACTTTAATTGACCGCCGGCACTTACGTGGGCGATTTCAAGATCTTGGTTGATTACTTCAACTTCTGAACTTGCATTAAAATCACTAGCGGTAACGACTGCAGGACCCTTGACATCTAATTCAAGAAGTTTGACTGATTCGCTATCTTCGTTGATTCTAATAATTAAATTTTTAAGATTAAGAATAATAGTGGTAACATCTTCTTCCACGCCATCGAGGGCACTAAATTCATGTTGGGCGCCATCGACTTTGATTGCGAACATGCTTGCTCCTGGGAGCGAGCCTAAAAGCACCCGACGAAGTGAGTTACCGATGGTTTGTCCAAATCCACGTTCAAGTGGTTCGATGACGAACTTACCATAATTTTTTTCACTATCAATCTCGTTGATGGTGAAACCTGTTTTAATAAATGGATTGGCAATAATTTTCATGTTAGTTACCTCCCTATCTCTTAACCACGCGGCCGTTTTGGTGGCCGGCATCCATTGTGTGGGATTGGCGTTGTATCTTGAATTGAAGTGACGGTTAGACCTGCCATTGCTAGAGCGCGGATTGCGCTTTCACGACCTTGACCTGGTCCTTTAACATTGACATCAACTGTTTTAAGACCTTGATCAACGGCAACTTTCGCTGCTGCTTCTCCGGCTAATTGCGCGGCCCATGGAGTTGATTTTTTACTACCTTTAAAGCCTAGTGCACCTGCACTCGACCAACTAATTGCGTTACCACTTTCGTCAGTGATGGTAACAATCGTGTTATTGAAAGTAGAGTGGATATGTGCGATTCCCTTAGTATAACTGCGGCGAATCTTACGTTTGCGAGTTGTTGCTTTTTTTGCTTTTGCTGCTGCCATAATTTATACTCTCCTTCCCTTAACCTTGTGACGCCTGTTTCTTGTTCGCAATGGTCTTTTTTGGACCCTTACGTGTTCTAGCGTTTGTTCTGGTTCTTTGTCCACGGACTGGCAGGCCACGACGGTGGCGAAGTCCACGGTAAGCACCGATTTCGCTAAGGCGTTTAATATTCATAGCGGTTTGGCGACGTAAATCACCTTCGATTCGGAATTTGGTTACTTCCGTCCGAATGCTACTTAATTGTTCTTCTGTTAAATCTTTAACGCGGATACTTTCATCAATACCTGCGGCTGCAAGAATTTTCTTGCTGGTCGTTAGTCCAATACCATAAATGTAGGTAAGGGAAATAACAACGCGTTTTTCATTTGGAATATCTACACCAACAATACGTGCCATAATATTCTTTCCTCCTATTTAACCTTGTCTTTGCTTATGCTTCGGGTTTTGGCAGATGACCATGACACGGCCATGTCTTCTAATAACCCGGCATTTATCGCAAATTGGTTTGACTGAGGTTCTTACTTTCATAATTGTTCCTCCATTGATGCTACTA
>CAYZOC010000015.1:0-10869 GCA_964480275.1 uncultured Staphylococcaceae bacterium
CGTCAAAGGGTAACTTCGCCTCAAAAAGTGCCTTTTTAATGCCATTGTATCGTCCTTGTGAACTATTCAAGTTCATTGGACCTGTAATAATCCCAATTTTTTTGTGACCGTTGTCAATTAAATATTTTGTTATTTCATAAGCACTTTGTTCGTTGTCGACATACACCTTAGCATCATCACCAGGATAATAACGATCATATAATACGTGAGGAACTTCATTTTCCTCGAGCATTTGTTTGATTGTCAACCAGTTATTATTAAGCATTGATTCTGACGATATTGTCATAATCATCCCATCAACTTGTCTTGATAAGAGTAATTTCAAATATTTAATGTCATTATCAAATTTATCTTCGCTGTTACACAAAATAACTTCATACCCATTTTTATTGAGTTCTATTTGCATGTGTCTTATTGACTCTGAGAAAAAAGCGTTAGAAATATCAGGAATAATTATGCCGATAATATATGTCTTTCTAATCGCTAGTGCACGCGCCACCCCGTTAAACTGATAGTTCATTTCCTTGGCGGTGCGAATTATACGCTCTTTGGTGGCCGCAGAAATATTACTAGGTTTATCATTCAGGACAAAAGATACCGCAGTTGTGGAAACACCACAGGCATCGGCAACATCTTTAAGTGTTAATTTTTTCTTATTAATTTTCATTAGCTTCCTATTTCAATCTCCTGACGATAAGGTATAGCCTTTTGAGCTCCTAGTCTTTGTATTGTAATACCTGCTGCCAAACCAGCAAAATCCATTGCTTGCTCGACCGTTTTGTTTTCTGATAACATCGTAATGAATGTACCAATATATGCATCACCTGCTCCCGTTGTATCAAGGGTCAAAACATCAAGAGCGGTGCGACAAACTTCATTTTTACCATCAAAATAATAAGCGCCCTGTTCACCCATTGTTATGACAACATTTTTCACACCATAGTCAATAAATTTTTGCGCTGCTAGTCTAGCCTGATCAAAATTTTTAGGATAAACTCCCGTGTATTGTTCTGTCTCTGTTTGATTTGGAATTAAATAATCCGAGTGTCTAAATACTTGCATCGGTAGTTGAACATACGGTGCAGGATTAAGAAATGTAATCATTTTCTTTTCCTTGCCTTTAGCAAGAGCATATTCAACAATATTAAGTGGAATTTCTAATTGACAGAGCAGATAATCTCCTTCTTCTGCTTCACTAAGAGCCTGATCAATATCGACTTTTTCGATATGATAATTGGCTGCAGGATTAAGAATTATGTGATTGTCTCCATTATAAATTATAATTGTTGCCGTACCACTACTTACTCCCTTATGTTTGCGGACATTTTTAGTTGAAACACTGTATTTTTGCAACTGGCTAATAAGTTCGTCACCAAATTCTTGTCCAACAGCTCCGACCATTTCAACACTAGACCCCATCTTAGCAATTGCCACTGCTTGGTTGGCACCCTTGCCACCGGGATTAGTAAAAAATGAGTCACCCATGATAGTTTCACCTTGTTTAGGAAAAACCTTAGTAACAACAACTAAATCCATGTTGATACTTCCAATAATATAAATTTTGATAACCTTACCTCAATTATCTATTTGGGATTATTTAAACGCTTTATGTACCTTATTTTAAGTAAAAGCGCCATTCTGTCAACCAAATAGACTAATCTTTCAACTTTTTTCTAATATTTTTCATAAAATCTTTATAGTTTTTTTCTAATCGATAATACCTGACCGATAAGTGACATTAAATGCACCAGCTAATTGGCGTAAGTTTTCATTGCTTATTGACTGCAATATTTTCTTATCGAAAATTTTCATATAAATTTCCGCCGCTTTCTCAATCGTTTCAATAAGTCCAAATACTTCGTCTAGTGTTTCGCCAGTACAAAATATCCCATGCTGAGCCCAAATTACCGAACGATATTCCTTCATCTTTTTTGCTGTTTCTCTTCCAATTTCCTCGCCGCCACATAATATCCATGGTAGAACTGCGACACCTTCAGGAAACACGACAATTGATTCGGTTTGCATTTTCCAAAATATTTCCGTGAACTTATTGCTATCAAGAGGGCAAATATGTGTCATGGCAATAACATTCGTTGGATGACAATGAATGACAAGACGGTGGGAAGCATCAACCTTGAGGCGTGCAATATGACTTTGTAAATGCGTTGGGGCCTCACTAGTAGGTCGCGCTCCATCTTCTAGACCCCAAAGGAGGGAAAGGGTGTGACTGTCTTTTACCTTAAATAAACCAATCGTATTATTTGGGTCCTTGTGTGCATTTTTAAAATACTTGCCTGATCCAGTAATAATAAGATAGTGCCCAACAAGTTCGTGAAAATCGAACTCATATGTAAAGTCCTTAATCTCAATAAGCTCAGGACTCATCATTTGGGCAACTTTTTCATCGACAATCAGCGAAAGATTTCCCCCATTTCGCTCATCCCATCCATGTTTATACAGTAAATCAAGGATTTCAATAACATCATTTACCACTTTCATAACCCCTCCTTTTGTCCAAGACAACAGTTTCATACTTTGTCATTTCATCAAACCAATGTTGTTCCTGTGGACAACCCTCGGTTCTTAAATATTCATGCCAAACCTCTCCCCAGTTTAGCGTTTTAAGTTCTTCTTCTAAGGCAAATATTTTAGTGAAATCATTTTCTTCTTGTAGTTTTTTTAGTGCTGACCATGGGGTCAAAAGGGCTCTTAATAATGCTTTTTGCATATTACGTGCGCCAATTACAAGGGCTGCAACACGATTGATAGACGCATCAAAAAAATCTAAACCAATATATGTCTTATCAAGCGCATCACACTTCACTAGTTCATTTGCTATTTCCTGTAAATCATCGTTTAGTTTTAGCACGTGATCACTATCCCATCTAACTGGTCGAGAAACATGAAGAGCCAATCTTGGAAAAAATACGAGCATCGAAGGAATTTTATCTGCAACATTTTCACTAGGATGAAAGTGTCCTGTATCAAGTAAACAAAGAATATTATTCTTGTTGGCGTAATTTAAATAAAATTCATGGCTCCCAACTGTATAGCTTTCAATCCCAATACCAAACACCTTTGACTCAACAGAAATATCCATTAAGTCTTTATCATAATTAGTAGCTAAGATTTGATCAAGCGAAGCTTCTAGGCGCTTGCGAGGCCCTATACGATCGACAGGACTATCCTTTAATCCATCGGGAATCCAAATATTACACAATGACTTTTGTTCTAATTCACGCCCGAAATGTTCCGTTATTTTAATACTGTTAATACAGTGTTTAATCCAATAGTCTCTAATTTCCTTGTCAGGTGATGAAAGACTGAGACCATTTTTTAACATTGGTGAAGAGAATATTGTTGGATTAAAATCTAACCCTAAGCCACGTTGTTTAGCAAAATCTATCCAAGTTTCAAATTGTTTGGGAGTTATTTCGGCCCGATCAACAATATTTTCTGTTTGATAAATTGCATGAATGTTTATTTTTTTATTGCCAGGAATTAGACGGAGTGCAAAATCCAAATCACTAAAAAATTCCTTAACATTTCGGGGCCGACCCTTATAATTTCCAGTTGCTTGAATACCTCCAGTCAAACTGGCTGTGCTTTCAAAGCCTTGAACATCATCAAGTTGCCAGCAGTGAAGCGAAACACTAATGTTCTTCAATGTTTTCAAAACTTCTTCAACATCGATACCATACTTTTGATACTGATGAATAACTTCTTTTCTAATCATAATTTTGCTCCATTTGTATTTTTAAATTGCCATATGCTGTTGCCTCAATTGCGAGGACAATAATTTGTTTTTTTGTTACCTTTGCAGTCAACTCATTAAGATAATCATTGTGCGCTCCACCGCCAACGATATATAAAGTTTGATATTTTTTGTTTGTGAGGACTTCTAATTGTTCAAGTGCTTGTTTGTATGAATGAGCAAGTGAATAAAAGGTTGCATTGAGAATATCACTATCAGTGCCAGGCAAAGGCAGGCCATGATTTTTATAATAATCAATAATTGCTTGCTTCATATTTTTGGGATAAATGAAGACGGGATCATTTACATCATAGACAAAAGTAAAGGCACTCAATTTACTTTTGGACCTTATTTCTTCAAACGTCAGCTTCATCTCTTGCGCCAGACGTTGAATAATCCAAAGGCCCATAATATTTTTTTGGAAGCGGATGTAGTTAGGACCATATTCATTTGTAAAATTTGCTAGTTGTGCTTGCTCTGTGTTGATCCCCTTATTAACTTTAATTCCCAGTAATGACCAAGTTCCCGATGAAAGATATGGCTCATTTTGCTCAAAGGGTATTGCTTCAACTGCACTAGCAGTATCGTGAGTTGCACATAACACCACATTTATATTTCCCCCAACTTCATCTTGAACAATACGACTAAGTGGTCCAACATAATGACCAGGTTTAACAAGCTTTGAAAAGATTGAAGGAGGAAATCCCAATTTATCAATTATTTCTTTGCTATAAGTGTTGGTTTTTAAATCTAATAGTCCCGTCGTTGATGCATTTGTATATTCGTGAACCTTAATATCAGTCAAACGATATATTAAATATTCGGCCATCATTAGAAACGAAGAGTTATTATTTAATCGTCCGACAATTTTATCTTCATAAAGTTGATAAATTGTATTGAATGGTTGAAATTGAGTGCCAGTAATTTTATAAAGACGACTGAAGTCAAAAAGTTTATGTACTTTTTCAACAGCACGCTTGGTCCTCTTACTACGGTATGAATAGCAAGGCAGGCACTCTTTCGTGTCATCAAAAAGCACATAATCAACACCCCAGGTATCAATTGACATCGATTTAATTTTCTGATACTTTTTTAGTGCTTTTTTAATCCCAATTTTTACTTGGTTAAATAGATTTTCAAGGTTCCAAACTAAATCCCCCGATAACTGTTGAACGTTGTTTGCAAAGCGGTGCACTTCATCCATTTTCACGTTACCCTCATCATCTTGATACCCAACAATATGCCGACCACTTGATGCACCAATATCAATCGCTAAATAATATATTTTGTTCATCTTTGCATCCGTACCTTTTTTTGATCAAACACTAAGTAAAGTGAAGTGTGATCTGAGTTAGGCAAAATAATTTCTCCGCTGATGCCAATGGAATGTTGAGAAAACTTCTTATTAGATGCGAGTAAATCTAGCCCACTAAGTCCAAAAATAATCCATCTCACTGAATAAGAAGCAAACGCATGATTACAACTTGCAGTCGGTAAATTATTTTCCCACAGTGTATTTGTGGTTTCCGCCATTGATAAAAAATAGTGTTTACATTCATTTAGTAGTTGAGCACGCTTGTTTTCACGAAGTAATAAGTCAAGTCGCATATATATTCCATACATCATATTAGGTTTTTCAATATGTTGATGTTCATTTGTTCGATTAGGACCAAGTTTATTTATAAGAGTTAGATACAGCCGAGGGTATTCCTCACTATTAATACAATCCGTCCAAAATAAATAATATTGGCATACTTCTGTATAATTAGATGACTTAATAAGATGCCCGTCAATATTTCGCACAAGATTGTCAACGAAAAAATAACCGTCAAATCCAATTTTCTTGATATTCTTTTGAATAACCTTTGCTTTTTGTAATAACAAATCATCAGCAAGTAATTCACTTGCATCTACTAATGCTTTAGCATATAAAGCATTAGTTGGAATATTTACTCCGCGCGTATGCTCTAGGTTATTAGCGGAACTCCATTCAACAAACACCCAACTTTCTAAATCTTCTAGTAGTCCAAATTCATTTTCAAAAGTGGAAAAATAATCTAAAATTCCCCGAACTTTTTCTAAAGAACGAACAATAATATTGTCATTTTTATGAAGCCGCGCATATTTTGCGAGTTCTAAAATATACCAAAGCGACCAATTCGGAATAAAAACTCCATCATAATCATCACTTGGGTAGACCATCGGAATCATCCCCTTTGGTAGTGTTTCATTTTTACTTAAAGTAAAGTTTTCAAGGAAGGCATGCTCAACCTTATTTGAACCAGTTAAGTACAATTCAGCAGTTGAAGAAAAATAACTATCAGCCAGCCATCCCGCTCTTTCGCGTGAAGGACAATCCATCAAGATATCAATGGCATTTTGAGCTAAAGTATTTTTCGCCGCTTCAAATATCAAATTTAATTCTCTATCATCTGTTAAAAATTTAGTCTTTTCAATCTCGGAATTTTCTAAAAGTATCATCTTAACAGTTATTTTTGCTTCGCTTGGGGCAATAATTCTTATATATCTGGCTGTATATGGTTCAAGCGTCATAACACTATATTTATTTGGTTTATTCAAAGTCCATTTTAAGATGTTGTTAGTGTTATTTCTTTGATAATCAATTTCTCGACATTTATTGTTATTATTGATTGACATTAGCTCATCAAAAAGCAAATACACTGGTCCACTCTTGCTTGTCTCAATATTCAAAGAGAAAAAGCCAGTCACTGAACGGGTGAAATCAAAAATACGATATGAAAGTCTCGATGGTCTAAATGTTTTCAAACAAGTCAGAGTTGCAATTTCATCTAATGGGTTTTCTTCCCAATCTTTACATTGATAACCTTCAAGTTTTTCACCAACAAGGCTAATAAAATTTGGACGCCACTTTTCTACCTCATCAACTCTAGCACTAACAATACCCTCTTCAAGTAAGACGGGGCTAAGCTTATCCAAACGTGGGTAACTCATTCCCGATTCTAAAAGCGATGGTAGTTCAACTTGTATCAATTCAACTTTTTGATAAAGCGCTTCACCTAGAAGAAAATTTTTGGGGTTGTGATCAAGTGAATATACTTCACTGAATCCTCTTTGATAACTATATCTAGCAACCTTTTGCACACGATCATTCAAATGAAAGCAATCAAAATCTTGACTTGAATACAACTGACCGCCAAATGTTTTAATTTCAGCAGCAAAAAAAGGATTTTGTTTAATATAAGCATAGCTATTGATACCATGATGATGAACTTTAACCACTAAATGTTTGCCATTTAGTTGGTAGGTACTCAAGCGTGCGTAATCTTTTGCAGTTCGATTGGGGCCAAAACCTTGTAATACTCCATCAACAAAAACTTGAAATACTGTTGCTGCGCATAGTTTTAAACTAAAATTGCATGGTTGAGGAAAAGATAGGGAAAATCCCAATGTTGTATTTTTAGTAGATTTATTTTTTCCCCAAACCGCAATCATGATAATTCTCTTCTATTTCTTAACAAGAAAGAAACCTGTTGTATTGGCTGGTAGTGTATATGTAAATGTAGTTTTATTGTCACTAAATTCAGCACTAATATTGCTAACTTGGCCAGTAAAACTGTTAAAATATTGAACTTCCTCTCCTTGACCAGTAAAAGTAAAGGTATGTTGTTTGTCACTCATTGAGGCATTAACTGTTGGGTATAATGTATAATTTGTATTCTCTCGCTTACTCATATAAATATCAGCGGCATATTCATCACTAAGCGCAAATGAATTAAGTCCGTTTTCACGAATATGACGGGCGATTGCTACTGAAGTTGTAAGGTTGGTTGATTTTTCAACTAATTGTGGAAATGTTTGGGCAACACTATTTTGTCCCCTTTCACTAACAACATGATCAAAATCTTGAATGATGACAGTAACACCAGCATCAGCGGCTTGATGTAGTTTGGTTATTGAGGATGAGTACAATGCAGTTGTATATGGAATAATTATCGAGGTAAACCGTTCTCCGTTTGGTGAAACTAATGCCCCGTTATCGATTTCCATAGCATCTAGATTCAAGTGATCAACAAGATCAAAATCAATTTGTTTTTCGACCAAAGTATTAGCTATATCACGGAATTCTTCATCGATTAAGTGTGCACCTTCAGTAGCATTCCACATATTTAGTGTTGGCAGCGTTTCCGCAGAAGCACCTTCATATGGATAGTATAGGGCTACATTAGCGCTATGGGTTGAACCTGTCACCATATATCGCATTCTCCCGATTGCACTAGAAAAGATTTTATCTTCTTCAACCGTGTGATCATTACCTTGATAGTAATAAGACGCAAAATTGTTTATGCCCATCGTAACTTGGACACCAATTGAATTTAGTTGTTCATACATATCACCTGCAGTTCCATCAAATGCTCCAGAAACTTCAGCAAATGTATCTTCCTTATTTAAGAAATCTGCAGCTGATGAGGCCATTTTTGAAACGATGCTACTATCTCTCATAGCTCTAGCTGGTTGTGAAAATAGTAGGTCAGTCCCAGGGATTCCCATTGTTCCTAAAAGTTGAATCATATTACCAGCAAACCAAGGATTTTGGTAAAGACTTTCTTCTAAGAGTAAGTGTCCAGAACTTTTGACGCCTTTGCTATCAGCCCAGTTAGAAATTTGTTCTAAATAATTTTTTCTAAATAGCTCGCTAGTCAGTCCATAGAAATCAATCCTAACCTGCTTGGCGATAGTAGAGCCATCATCTTGATATAAATATGCTAGGTAAGGTTTCAAATCATATCCATATGTGCTTTCAAAAACAGAAAATAGTGTGTTTGAATAATTTAAACTAGGGAAAAATTCTATGTTAGGGTCAGGAACATCAATAACTTGACGATTACGATCACTGACGTTGAAATAATTGCCTTGATGTGCGGGTTCATCAGTAAAAAACGCTCTGATTCCTTTGCCAAATTCCTCGCCAAGGTACTCATAATATTTATCATAAGTATTATTAATGAACTTAGTCGATGGACCACTTTCCAGCATATTAATATATCTTTGTTGAGCATACCAATTTTCCATGCTGTGGGTTCCTTCATACCAGCGTTTTGACATATAGGCCACTAGCACTTTAGCGTTGCTCGTATTATTACGATATGTAACCGCATCTTTAGCTTGGTTAATATTAGCACTTACGCTTTCTCCACTTGCAAGATCAATATTTTCAAGACTATCGCCACTAAAGACGATTGCATCTTCAATTGCTTGATGACCATAAAGCAGATTTATCGTAACTTCTTCTTGCGGATTAACTAGCTTATGTTGATTAACTAGTCCAAGCGCTTCATATTCCGGATTGCCTTCAAGTGTCAAACCATAGGCAGCACCTGAAGGGTAACCATATTCGTCATATAGCCAAATGTACATGTCTTTTGTATTAGTGGCATAATCGACAATTGAGCGCAAATTTGAAAAGGCTCGCGCGTTTTGTAAATAATCACTACCCCAAGCAACATTTGTTACAACTCCACCATAACCACGATTATACACATCATCGATTAGGGCCGTAGATGCGTTATGCATCATTACCATCGGCCTATCTTCCATCGCTGGATTAGTAAATAGAAATTCATTAATAACTTTATCATTCACGTTAGGTTCTCCTGAGTTTGATGTGGTGTCATTTGATAGTTCTTCACTACTTGATTCAACATTTGATTCACTTGTGATTGAATCACTTGCTGATTCGGATGATACAGGACTTTCGCTTGTTGTACCACATGAAATAAGACAGAAGGAAATAAGCGCGGTGAAGATTGATAATGGACGTTCTATTTTACTCATAATATTCTCCTAACCGATTAGTTTCTTTCGACGATAATAAAGAACTCCTAAGAACACTGTCATTGCAATTGTAATAGTTGCTGATCCAATAATTGTTGTAGCAAAACAACCAGTTGCTTGATCATCATCATCTTCACTGACAGGCTGACTATCAACTTGGCTATCACCGGTTTCACTAACTGGTGGTGTGCTAGTAGGCTCTTCACTTGTACCTGGATCAATAGTATTAAGATATGAATATTGGTTGATACTTTGAACATTAATTTCACTAAGAGTATTAAAATCATCTTCTTGTGTGTTCATTACTAATAATAAATAGATATTTCCTTCAGGGAAAATTACATCTCTTTCAATAAAACTTGCTTCACCAGCAGGAGTAATGTTATTTCCATTAATATATACATTATAAAACTCTTCATTGGCTTCGTTTTTATCAAACGAAAGTTTTAAGGTGATTTCACTATCAATACTAGCATTTGCATTGCCCTCAAATAAGCGCCATGTGTCGACTATTTCAGCTTCAGTTGAAGCTTCACCCATAGTGTGATAGTTTTCTTGATAAACACTACCTTCATAACGTAAATCACCACTATAGTTAAAGAAACGAGTGAATAGACCTGGTGTCTCTTTAGCCGGACCAAATCCAGTTAATGGCGAAGGTTCTTCTTCGATTGTGTTGCGCCAATTAATGAAAGTAGGTTTTCCCATAATACCAACACCAGCCCAAACATCGTTAGCACTGCGACCACTTGCAACATATTCATCCATCTTTAGTTGGAAAGAAATTTCAAATACTGAAGTGTTTTCAAAGGGGACTTCAAGAATACTTATTGCATGATTATCCGGTGTTCCCATTTCTGTTTGTGCAAATCTTAAACCTTCTTCGCCAGAAGAAAAGTTTGTTCTTGCAAGCGTCCAATTTTCATGTGATTTAGCTGCATCATAGGCTGTAAGCGTATCGGCGTATGCCGTTGCCACAGGTTTAGATGGAGCGAATAATACTCCAAATAAAGCTAGGGTTAAAATAATTTTGTTCTTTTTCATAAATTGCCTCACAATTTTTTAGATATACAAAGTAGAGAAACCAGGACGACGGGAATCACCCTGGTTTCTAATTAGAATTTAAATTAGCTAAGTTTTCTTTTTTTTAAGGTTAAGAAAACCGCAATGCCTAATAAGGCTAGTGACATTGATGCCGTAGCAGCGATACTACCAAAACAGCCGGTGGAGGGTTCGTCATCTTCGCTAGTTGGTTCACTAACTGGTTCTTCACTAACTGGTTCTTCACTAACTGGTTCTTC
>CAYZOC010000015.1:10969-21610 GCA_964480275.1 uncultured Staphylococcaceae bacterium
CTGGTTCTTCACTAACTGGTTCTTCACTAACTGGTTCTTCGCTAGTTTGTACGGCAATGATTGTAAATGTAGTTTCAACACTACCACTATAGACGCCTTTGAATGTGACGACGACAGTTCCAGTACCAACCTGGGTGTTGTTGGTATAAGTAACATCATAATCAACACCATCTACTAGTGTAGTTTCACCTAGTTTCACCGATGTTACGGTAGGTTCAATCGCATCACCAGTAAAGGTGAATTCATCTTCCTCAAGTGTAACAACAGCTTCACTAGCATCAATTGCGACAACGTTAAAGGTCTTTTCAACCATAGGGTTACCGGCAAAATTATTTATAAAGTACACTTGTACTTTTCCTTCGCCGATTTCAGTAATAGAAGTTCCCTCGGTATAGAAATCAACGTCTTTGACTAAGGCAACATCATTAACCGTAACAGAAACATTTGGGCGATGGGCTAAGCCATCATATTCAAATGTTGCGTTATCAAGTGTGATAACTGCATCAGTTGCATCATACGTATAAGCATCATATGAATGGATTTTTAAGCCACGGTGTTCCCAGTGATTTCCGTCACAGCCTGCACCTTCATAAAGGGCAGTTGAGAAAAATGTTTGACCTAAACTGTTCATAAATAATGCGTCATCAAGCTCGATATTTTCAATTTTTTTAATCACAGTTTCGGTTTCAACATTTGTAAATGTAAGCGAATAGAATCCTTCAGTCTTAACTAATTCAAGATCAAAGACAATCGGATCGTTGGCAAGTACACCACCATTGGTAACAATATTGTCAACAAAGAAGTTTGGCACTACGTTGGAGAAAACTCCATCGACACTCTTAACAAATTGCATTTCTACAACGTTAGGAACAGCAGTGCTTGAGAAATTTGTAATATGGAGGAAGTAGCCTGATGCACCACCAGCATAGTATGGGAAGCTATTATCCGCACTTCCGCCTGGTTGTGCAGAAAATGAATAAGTCAGCCAGCTATCAACGCCATCACCACCGTTTTCGATCGAATTGGCGGACAATAGCATAAAGCTAGTTCTCATTCTGATTGCGTCACCTTTAAATGGTACATAACCAGTAATGTGAGCAAAAGTAGTAACACCATCACCAAATTCTGGATCAATGTCACCAATACCCCCCCAGTAATCATGAAAATCATACTGATCGGGGACATAGCTCTTAACTGAAAGCGGAATTGTTGGCTCTGCGGCTAAGGCTTTTTGTGGGACAGGATTGCCAGCCATGACGGCGTAGCCCATCATTGCGACTAATCCTAAGACAATCGACTTAGTTTTTATCATATTTTTTTCTCCTTTTAGTTTTATATGATATTTATTCGCTTGTGTTCCAAAGTTGCAGTAGATAGATTGATCATAAAGATTCAATAATCGGACTCAACTACTTCCACCCAGTGTTGGAAATAACAAGCGTTTCAAACCTAACTAACAAGCCTTGACTAGAAATGAAAGTGTAGATATTTATCGACTAAATACGGAAATCGATAATTTTAAACCAAAATTTAGTAAAGCGGTTTAGTAGTGGAAAAAAATAAATTTATTTTGATAATGTGCAACAAAAATAGTGTTTTTTGACCATTATTTTGATTTTTTCCCACAAAGGAATTCCTTCATATGTTTTATCATAGCACCTTAATTTTTCTTATCATAGACGTAAATTTTTTTTACGTAAAAACTAGTAAATGCTTGATGGTTTACATCCTTTGAGATAAGCAAGTCATCACGACCCTTATGTTTCCAATTAAAGTCGCATAAATTAACACATTTTCCTCGCGAGTATTCCCCTTCGAGTTCGACTTTTAAATCACCGGTCGTAAATTCAACAAATTGTTCCTCTATTGCTTCTGAAAGAGTTAATGGGTCGTGAAGTATCATTCCTTCTCCCCACATTTCATTCATGGCTAACACTGTTTTCACCAGTAGGCTATTACATGATTTAAGAACTTCTATTTCGTTTTCACTCAGCGCACACTTAAAAGTAACATCTAATGAAACAACTCTTTTTTCTAATTTGCTCGCCAAAACGATAGCAGCAGCCTCTGGATCACAACTGATGTTAAACTCATTGAGATTAAGCCAAATCGCCGTACCCATAATATAAAGACGTTTAATTTTTTGTGCGGCTTCCGGGTATTTTATTAGTAGTGTTGCAACATTTGTTAGTGCTCCTAACGTAACAAAAGTAATGTCTCCCTCGCTATTTAAAAGCGCTTCTTTCATTGCTTCAACAGCATCTAATTGTTCAATATTGGCATCATCAAACAATTCTTTAATATAGGTTTTTGGCAGTGAATGTAAATCAACAGGGTCGTGAAATACTTTGTTAGTTTTAAATGGTTGCCCAATACCTGGAAAAACCTTAACATTATGTCTTCCCCCCATTTCTAAAAGTTTTTTTGCTATTTTTGCTCGGGCAACTGTATTTTGAAAAACAGTGCTAACACCAACTATTTCCACCTCCGGTGTTGCAATAGCTAATAATAATGATAGAGCGTCGTCGATATCACCACCGATATCAGTATCAATCCATAATTTCATAACCTACCTCACATTTTGATCCCTGAATTTAGTAGTCCTTTAATATAGTACTTGTTGCCGAAAATAAATACTAACAGAAGTGGAATTGAAGAAATAAGATAGCCTGAATAGGTTACCGGCATATTTTGTGAGTAAAGATTTCTAAACTCAACAATGAGCCCTGCTGAAATTGTTAAATTTTCATAATTAGTCGAGATAACTGTCATCGGCCAAAGATAATCATTCCAGATACCATTCATTTGCATAATAGCTTGGGTGATTAGTATTGGCATACTTAGCGGTATTGCGACCTTAAAATAAGTTTTAAGTGGGCCGGCTCCATCCATTTTTGCCGCCTCAAACAACTCTTTAGGAAGTGACTTAAAGAATATTGTCAAAAGGAAGACCGCACCGACTGGTTGAAGCGTAAACTGCGGAAGCAAGATTGCAAAAAGCGTATTGTTAAGGTTTAAATTTTTATAGAGTAAAAACTGTGGAACTAGTGTTAAAACACCTGGAATCATCATTAAGCTCAAGACAAGAGTGAAGAAGAGTGGTTTGCCAGGAAAATCCATTCGCGCAAAGGCATAAGCGGCAAGAGAAGCAATAAAAAGACTTCCAGTTATGCCAAAAATAGCAACCGCAATGGTATTGTAAGTATAGACAGAAATCTTATCGAATGCCGTCACTAGATTAGAAAATTTTAATGGCAGAGTTGGGTAAAATTTTGATGTATCATACTGATCAATTGTTTTAAACGCCGACCAAAATGACATCAAAAGTGGATATATCATTGCAATGAGCAGAAACATTAAAGCTAGATTTATAAATATTTGACCCCAGTCCCAGCGAAATTGCTTTTTGCTGATACGGATAAATTTGTTATTATTCATAGTCACCACCTAATTATCACTCGCCTTAGCAAAAGGCCCGTAATTCATTAATTTAAATGCGATAAGAGAAATTATGAAAATGACAAGGAAGAGGAATATTCCTACTGCAGAGGCATAACCATAACGACCCGAGGTAAAAGCAAGTCGATACATATACCAACCAGGAACATATGTTGAATAGCCAGGACCACCATTTGTTAAGACAATTTGAATGCCATAGTCTTGCAACAATCCAATTAATCCAAAAATAAAGAAGTAACGGATTTGTCCTAAAAGTAGCGGTAAATCGATTTTTCTGATTCTTCGCCACGTACTACACTTATCAAGTTTAGAAGCTTCCACAACTTCCTCAGAAATTGCATTAAGCCCTGATATATAAATAAGAATACTCGTTCCATTTGTCCATGGAAAACCTAAGATAATAACAGTCGAGATAACCCACTTTGGATCATTAAGAAAATCAACAACTTCACCAGGTTTTAAAATGCCTAAGAACTCTAAAAGTTGTGAATATAACCCAGTTGATGGTTCAAAAATATTTTGCCATATCAACATACCAACAACACCAGGAGCAATCATTGGTACTAAAACTGCAACACGATAAAATGATTGTAATTTTTTGTTTTTTGTATTAAAAATTAGCTCAGCAAATAGCAATGGCATAAAGACACCAATAAAGAGACGAGGAATAAGAAGGACAATCATCGTCACAATCGAATCAAGGAATATCTTGTCATTAAATAACTCAACATAGTTGCCAATGCCAACAAATTCCTTGGCCCCAGTTCCATCCCACTCAAAAAACGATGTAACAATCCCACTTATCGCTGGGTAGTAACTAAAAGTCAAAGTCCCCAGCATTAAGGGCAGGATAAAAAGATATGCCATCTTATTTTTTCTTAGATGATAAAATAATGTTTTTCTTCTCATAGTTTATTCTAAATTCTCCCAATCTACTCCTGTTTGTGCATCATCGGGTTTTTCAACCGGCATCGTAAACTCCCACTTTGCCGGAACCATGAAAACATAAGAGTTTGATTCGTTTTGTAAACTTATTGTCACATCTTCTAAGGGTGTAATATCATCATTGACATATAAATATGGAAAGTACGTAAAAGTTATATAACCTAGTTCGTTGGTTACAAGTCTTGATGTCGGTAGTGAACCGTTAGAAGCATAAAAGTAGATTGTGTGACCAACGACCGGCTCTTCATTTTTAGTTAAAAGTACTCTAAACCTTACAGAGGAAACCCCATCGGCAATAATATAGTCGTCAGACTTAGCAATCAGTTCAAATTCATATTGTCGAGCGATTAAATAATCATTTAAATAAAGCCCGCCTAGTGTCAGCACAAGCAATGAACTTGTAATTATTTTTACTAATGTTGTTCTTTTCATTTATAGCACCAAGTTCCACTCTGTATAATTTGTATTCATATTCATTAAAAATCTTCTTGCACCAGCAGCTTGAATTGTATCAACTTGAGCATAAAACTGTTCATCATTAAAATTGCCATTAACCCAGTTTTCAAATGTTCGATTTAATTGGTCGGTATGCTCGTCAGTAAACCCTGAAGCCCACGATGCTTTGGGCATAATTGGAAATTGACTATGAATAAATTCATCAATTAGTTGCGAATGCATCGTATTTTTAACCGCTCCAAGCACACCGCCATTTTCAATACTGATCAGTGAAACATTCTCGGGCTTAGATAAAAACTTTAGAAATCTGATCGCCGCATCAAGCATCTCTGGATCGTCTTTCACTGCCTCTTTCATGATATTTAGCGAAAGATCAGGATTTGGTTGATAGGGTCCATAAGAGTATTCGATTTCCTCAAGCAATGGTGAACTATCAGTTGATACGAGTGGGGCAACAAAGACACCAAAATCAAAATCTCGCACAACATTAGAGTTTTCAACTGGTAATGCCCATAGTCCTTCTTCACGAATACCAACTTGCCCGTTTAACCACTGGGCATTGTAATCAATTGAAGCCCAGCCCTTATCTAACATCGTCGTATAGTAATAATATAGATTTTGATATAAATCACGGGCCAATTGACCGTTTTGCTTGTTGGGAGAAAATTGTCCTTCAAGTAAACCACGAGCTTGCTCAATTTTATTAACCATGCCATCGCCATCATAGTCAAGATCATCTTCAATCACTCGAACATAGGAGGGCGACATAATCGATTGGAAAACCCAAGCATCAAATGTTGTCGTGGTATCAAAATATAACCATGGGGCAACTCCAACAAAATTTTTGGCTTCTAACAATTCAGTAGCAGTTATAAACTCTTGCCATGTCGTCGGAACTTCAGCAATTCCCGCAGTAGAGAAAGCGCGTTTATTGTAGAAATAACCTGTTGAGGCACCTGGATAAACAGTGATAGGAATCGCCACTGTTTCCTTGAAAGAATTCATAACTTTGCCACTTTCCCAGATATAATCGCGATATACATCACGCCATGTGTTATAGCCGCCACCATGGGGCCACGAATCAGGTGCATCTAGATATTCATCAAGTTCCAAGTACCATCCACGATCTTCATACCTGGTTGCCCAACTAAAAGCGACAGCGGGAACTGTTCCTCCAGCAATTTGTGTGGTAAACCATTGAGCGACCTCGGCGTCCATCCCACCAATTGGTTTGGTCCGTGCCCAAACAATTTCGACATCAGGGTTTTCTTGCATGAATGCTTCAGCAATATAATAAGTCGAGTTAAAAACTAATGGTTCATCGGCCGTCGGAGTGCGACTAGTCGATGGCATATAACCATGAAGATCAACAATTAATCTAGTCTTCCCGCTTATTGCTTCCGACCGCACAAAAGGAATGACGCCAATTGCCGTCACAGTTGTGGCAATCAGTAAATATAAAATTGCTTTTATTGCTTTGCTCGAAATATTAACTTTATGCATCTTCTTCTCCATTAGACCGCTTTTTATCTTGATGTTTTTTGATAAATATATAAACAAAAATAGAAGCTATTACGGCTAGAATCGAAAACCATTGTGAAGGTGAAAGTGAAAGGAAATATGCACCACGGTCATCACCGCGAATAAATTCAATCATAAAACGCCAAACTCCATATGCGGCAAGATATATTGGCATTGTATAATGGTTGTTCTTTACAAAGGCTAAATAGAATAATACTGTGGCAAGAATAAATAAGAATATTGCTTCAAATAGTTGTGTTGGATAAACAGCGTGATCATGATGTGGAAATTGAACCCCTAACCATGAATCAGTTTCAATCCCATAGCAACATCCTGCCATGAAACATCCAACACGACCAAATGCATGAGCGATTGAAATTGAGGCTGGAGCAATAATCAAAAGATCGATAATTTTAGCATCTGAATACTTTTTCTTGACGTAAAAAACATAGAGAAGAATAAATGTAAGTGCACCACCAAGTAATCCTCCATAAAAGGTCATAGCAAATGGACGATCTGTATTTCCTTCAAGTGCATCAAATATAGTTTGAAATAGCATCGCAAAGCCTAGGCCTGCTACAACTGTCAAACAGGCAATCATTGCAATTGTATATTTTAACTTGGCATCCATCTTTATTTTATTAGCATAAAGATTAAGTAAAACTAGCGCAGCAATAACACCTATAATAATTAAGATATTATAAAGATCAAAAATCCAAATCGTTGGTAACATTTTTTATCGCCTCCTTCTTTGCTAGATAAAGATAAATTAAAATTCCATATATCCCGATTAACACCGCAATAGATCCATTCACTAAGTAATAAACATAATCAATGTTTATCGCAAAAGCCGATGGAATTATCACTCCGTTTAATACATTAAAAAGTAAATGAAACAAAAATGGCCAAACAAAATTTTTAGTGAATACATATAATAATCCAGCACCTAGACCAAGGAAAGTTGTATAGGCTACTTGGACTAAGTTTGGAAGAATTGATGTAATTGAAGTTATGCCAGCTAGATGAATGGAGCCAAATATGAGTGCGGAAATCACTATCGCCATTATTGGTGTATTTTTCTTTAGAAGTTGATTTATTAATACGACTCTAAAGACTAGTTCTTCCGCTAATACTGCTAATAGGGCAACTCCTAGACCTTTAGTCACTAATACTTGATCAAAATCAGTAACAGGCGACTTTGTAACAATTACGACAAACAAATTGCTTACTGTTATTAGCAAGAGTGGTAGTAATAATAGGTCACTCTTTTTTCCCTTTGTGAATAGGGGTCGCTGTATTTTATCTTGAAACATAAGTACGACAAGAAAGACGATAAAACTTAAGCGAAGGGCTAAATTCAACAAAAACCTCAAAGTTTCATCACTAATGAATCCAAAGAAGAAAGTTGAAGTGGATAGAATATATAGCACGATTAAGAGCAAAGTGTTATACCACCCTTTTTTATTTTCAATCATTTTTTAATGTCCTCATTGATAATTAAGTCTTTAACTAGCACTGTTCGCGACTGAGCAATAAATTGATGAATAGTTCTTAAATCTTTATTGAGTAAAACAAAGGCAAATAAAATTAGCGGAACGAATACTAGTGTTAACTCACCAAAAATAATATAGGGAAGAATACTTAAAACAATAAGAAGAAAAACAAATTGAACAAAAAGTAGAGGTAAACTAATTAATTTTAGTGTGTGCTGATTAATTGTTTTTAATCCCATCACCGTCTTACCAATTGTCGCGCGATTTTTATTAGTAAGCGGAACAATAAAAAATAAAACAAACTCTGTCACACCAACTACGAGCGCTAATAGAGCAAGACTAGTAAGTTGGTAAGTATTGAGGGTGTGTTGATAAGTTATATCATCTTGAAGGAGATTTATATAATCATTCTTAACTTGTTCATCGACATCAATAATATCAATGACAACATACTCTCCACCCTCATCACTATAAGTAAATGCACCCGGATAATTTTGAATAGTTTCTTCATCAATATAAACTTTCTCACCATAGCCACTTGTTATTTTATATTGATCTTGAGTGTTCACTATTGTTTTGTGATATTGATGATAAGAGTTGGAAATTGAAGTTGTAAAGACAAGTAAATTAACCGCCCATGCAAATAGAATAAAAAGTAATAAATCGATTAATCCACTTAAAAATATTTTAGCAGTGGTTGGCTTATTTGATGTATTACTATTATTCACAATATTCCTCTTTACCTTACACTAAATAATTCTAAAATCTATATCCGGATGCCAAACTTCAATATTTTTTGCATTAAAATCAATAAATATTTGAGACTCGTTTGTGTTATGACGATCAAGTTCAACTAGAATTTGCTCTTCATTTACTACCACATTTGCATATAACTTATTACCATAATCAAATCGTTGAGTGATCTGTGCTCTAAACCCTTTTTCGTTATTTGCAACAAGATCTTGTTGATTAAAAATAAATTTGTATTGTTTTTTAAAGCTTTTTCTTCCATCAATATCAATAAGTTTTTGCGCAATACTTTTATCTACATACTTCTTATAACCGGCAATATCAAAATAATAAAGTGTTTTGCGCTTGCCTTCGATCTTAACTTTCTCTCTTGCAAGCTTTCCTTTAATACTTTCTTTGATGCCAACGGGTACAACTAGATCAATCTGATTTTCTAGAACACGAAGTTGATCAAACGCAAGTGAAAATTTAAAATCATCACCTACATTGTATTCACCTTCCACAATCGCAAATAGATACTTGTCTTCTACGTGTAAATGTAATAACTTGTTTGTGCTGAATTCTTCAATCTTCGCAATTTTGAGACTGAAATCATTTCCCTTAACAATACTTTGAGGAGAAATTTCAATTGTAACATTTTTAGCGTTTTCCAGTTTATCGAGATAGGCTGGTGGCATTTTGACACTTTGTCCAAAAAGACTTATTTTTTCCTTATTAATAGTTGCGTTGAATGAACTAAAATCAGGAATATCTTTCAAAATAGACTGTTCATTTTCATCATCAAATATATGAATCTTTTCAACCTTTAAAGCTAAGTTTACAACTTGACCTGTCTCGACAACCGCTTCTTCATCGGCTTTAACAATAATCGACTTTGCATCCTCGGATATCATAAAGCTATCACTATTTTGTTCAAGATCGCCATAGATAATAACCTCATTGCCGAGTTTTTCATAGAAATTTACGGTCAATGTAAGTCCTGTTGCCTCTTCGGATAGTGAAAAATGTTCAGGTCGAACGCCAAGACTAACCGGTTTTTCTCCATTCAAGTATTTATCATCGAGTTTACAAACATATTCATAAGGTAATCGATAAGAGGATTTTTCATTAAAAGTTATAATGACTTGGTCTTTATCACGCTTTAATGTGACATGAAAAAAGTTCATCTGGGGAGTTCCAATAAAGCCCGCAACAAATTTATTACATGGTTTATAGTATAAATTCATTGGTTCGTCAATTTGTTGAACATAACCATCTTTCATAACCACAATCCTTGTTCCCATCGTCATTGCTTCGACTTGGTCGTGGGTAACATAGATAAAAGTTGTTTCTAATTTCTTGTGAAGTTTTGTGATCTCGCTACGCATCGAGGCTCGTAGCTTTGCGTCTAAGTTTGAAAGTGGCTCATCGAAAAGAAACACTTTAGGATTGCGAACAATTGCTCGCCCAAGTGCAACTCTTTGCCGCTGACCGCCTGACATCTCTTTGGGCTTCTTTTGGAGATAGTCTTCTAAATCTAAAATTTTGACAGCTTCTGATATTTTTTCTTTAATTATGTGATCTTTGACTTTCCGGTTTTTCAATCCAAACGCCATATTATCGTAAACTGTCATATGCGGATATAAGGCATAGTTTTGAAACACCATCGCTATATCCCGATCTTCTGCTTCAACTTCATTAACTAATTGACCATCTAAAAAAAGTTCACCGGCAGTAATTTCTTCTAACCCGGCAATCATCCGTAGTGTTGTTGATTTACCACAACCTGATGGACCAACAAAAACAATAAACTCTTTGTCGGCAATATCGATTGAAAAATCATTAACCGCTTTAACCCCATTTGGATATACCTTATATAGGCGATTGAGTCTTAAATAAGCCATTATTTTCTCCTTGTGAGTTTTGAAGTAAAAATACTAGAAATATTTACTCTTGCTCTCATAAAACTATTCGATTATTTACAATATATACAATAATAAACCGATTTACTAGTCTTTTCAAACATATAAAATAGGTA
>CAYZOC010000016.1:0-21426 GCA_964480275.1 uncultured Staphylococcaceae bacterium
ATCCACGTGTATACAAAACAAAGAGAAATGTTGCTTTTAATTAGTCATGTGACATTTTTATTTTTAATATACATTTTTGTTTTTAAAAATTTTGGTAATGAAGGTTTCTTTTCAATAAAATTTAAATATAAAGTTGTTTTCTTTGTGACCAAATTATTATTGACTATTTGTTCTATCTGCTTTTTTGGTGTTTTTTCTAAAATTACATTAATTACAAGTGTGTCAAGCATTTCCCCCGCAACTAGATAAGAATCATCACTAGAATTAGGCGCTAGTTTGATTAGAATTAAGTCGTATTTTTCTTTGTAAGAAACGAACAAATTATTAAAACTATCATCTTTTAATATTCTAGAAGGGAATAAGCTCACTCCCCCTTCAACATAGTGTAGATTCTTCTTAATCTCTATTTCTTCAGGTATAACGCCACTATCATGGTAGTCTACTATAGTGTTTTTATTTGTGTACATAAATAGACTTTGATCTGATTTTGATTTTGTTAGATCTAAATCCATGACTAATACTTTTAAACCATTATTTGCATAGTTTTCTGCATACTTTCTAATGATGATGTCAATCTCTTTTCCTCCTTCAGGGGAAATAAAACCTAACACCTTGATTAAACTGGTTGTTTTATTTGCTTCTACTTTATTTTGAAGTTTTAAAACTAAATCATCAATTGTCTTATCCGTCTCAACTTTAAAGTTAGTCTTCATATGGTTGTAAGGGATTCCATAGTTATTATAACTACTTATTAATTGCACTTTTCCACTCAAGAGAGTTATTAGAAGTACCCCTCCAACACCAATAACACCACCTAGTAATACTCCAATTGCGTAATATAGTGTTTTAGATTGTCCACTATAAGTAGACGCTGTTGCTAATTCGCCAACAATCAAACTTTCGGTAAAGACAGAATAATTTTCGTTACCATATGTAACAGCGGACTCAATTATTGCATTTAGTATTAAATGATTAAATTCACTGTTTTCACTAACAAAAGCAACCTTTATGGAAGGAACGTTAGTTGTTGATGAGACTGAAAGTCCATTTCTTAAGAAACCAACCGTTAGGTCTTCACCATTATTCGTCACTTCCTCTTCTTCAAGACTAATTAAGGCTAGCTCTAGAACATCAGTTGATTTAGCAACTTCCGTAGCAGTATTTAGCATCGCTGTGTTTATCGCTCGATTAATAATAAATGTCCCAGAAGCAGTATATTCTGCTGTTAAAAAACTATTAGCATAAATAACACCAAATATTAGTCCTAATAAAGTTGTGCCAATAATATAGATGACTCGTTTCCAAAGTATCTTAAAAAGATCTACAAGACTAATCGATGTTTCTGTTTGATCATTCATAATGTATCTCCCCGTCCATTATTTTGTCTCAATGTGATAAGTGTCTACCATTCTAACAATAAAATCTATAATTTCTTCATCGTGTTCTTTTTCAATAATCGAATATGCTTCTTCGATATTAATCGTAGTGACTTTATTTTTTAATTCAATGTAGATTTTATTATTACTTGTTCTTAAGTGTTCTTTAGCGTCAATTAGTATTTCTTCATATAATTTCTCACCAGGTCTTAGTCCGACAAATTCTATAGCAATATCTTTAAGGGGAACTAGCCCACTTTGTCTAATTATTTTTTCGGCTAGATCGACTATTTTAACGGGTTGACCCATATCAAGAATAAATATCTCACCATCACTAGCAAATACACCTGATTGAAGAATTAGACTTACGGCTTCGGGTATTGTCATGAAGAATCTAGTGATTTCAGGGTGAGTAATAGTAATTGGTCCACCTTCTTCGATTTGTTTTTCAAATAGAGGAATAACTGAACCGTTTGAGCCAAGCACATTACCAAATCTAACTGCCGAATAAGCAGTTTCTTTTGTTAAAGAAGAGAAGTGTTGAATGATCATCTCGGCATAACGTTTTGTTGCCCCCATTACATTCGTGGGTCTTACTGCCTTATCAGTTGATACGAGGACCATCTTATCAACTTTGTACTTCATTGAAGCGTTAGCAACGTTATATGTGCCAATAATATTAGTCCTAATTGCTTCCATTGGACTATCTTCCATCAGAGGCACATGTTTATAGGCTGCTGCATGGAAGACAATATTAGGCTGATGTTGTTCAAATATATGATTGACTCTATTTTCATTATATGTTGAACCAATTAGAGTAATAAGCTCAACTTTACTATTTTCTCTAATCTTTCTTCTCACTAATTCTTGTTGAATTGCATAAACACCATTTTCATAAATATCAAAGAGAATAATCTTGGTGGGATTATAAGAAAATACCTGCCGGCATAACTCTGAACCAATTGAACCACCCGCTCCAGTAATGAGCACTACTTTATCCTTGATAAACTCTTCAATTTCTTTGGTATCAAAGGTAATCGGTTCTCGTCCTAGTAATTCTTCTAGCGATACATCAACAATTTTATGGGTATCACTTAAACCCATCTCGGTCATCAGTGGCAGTCTTTTTACTCTAACATTAGATTGTTCTAAATAACGAAGTAAACGATGTAAGTCATTTCGTGTAAAATCTGAAATCGCGACGATCACTTCTTCAATTTCATATTTTTTAATGATCGCGGCAATATTTTCGGTTGGTCCTTCAACTTTCTTCCCTAAGAAGCGACGACCAATCTTATCTTTATTATCGTCAAGAAATACTTTTACGTAGTTTTTCATTAAGTGATTGTTTGTTATTTCATCATGCACTAGCTTGCCACCTTGGCCAGCCCCAACAATAAGGGTGTTGATGTTTTTATCGCTACTTCGATAAATGACACGAAATATTCTTCTTAAGTATCTAATGCCAACAAGAGCAAAACTCTCCGTTGTAGCGATAAACACTACGGTCAAAGGATTAAAATGCCCGAGATTAAAGATTTCAATTCGCTCATTTAACATTGTTACAAAAGCAAATACACCATTGGTCACAAACACGAGTACAAATATCTTGACCATATCAATAACACCAATATGTTCAATTAGTGAGCGATACATCCCAAATAATTCAAATACTAAAATAGAAAATATCGCAAAAGCAAGGATAAAATAAAACACATTCCACGAAAGTGTTCTTTGATCAACAAGGACTGCGAATATAAGCGTGATTAAAATAATCCCAAAATCACTCAAGCGAAATAGGTATGCTTTCAATGTTGTTAAACTTACGGTTAAACCCTTTTTCATAATAGGTATAAGTGCAAAATACTTTGCTTGAAAACATTGTATCATAAGTTTAGCTCTCAGCTATACATTTAATGTAGTTTTATATAGCGCTTTAACTAAACTTATACAACATATAATCAAACAAAAAAGTCATCCTCATCGGGATGACCTTGTTTTTGCTTGTCTTTTGATTAGATGAAGTCCACTAAAGCTTTAGCAAGTAAAGCGAAGAATTTCTTTGTTTCTTCACTAATTAGGAGGCCCTTTTCATCAAAAAGGGTGTGTGATTCTGCTAGATAAGCTTCAGGTTGAGCAATTGTCACGACATTAAGAAATGATAATACATTCTTAACTTGGGTGGCAGCACCAAAGCCACTTAGTTTACCTGGGGACTGCGAGACCACTAGAGCCTTCTTGCCATTCCAGGCTGATTGTCCCCATGGACGACTGCCAACATCTAGCGCATTTTTTAAGGCGGCTGGCATTGCTCTATTATGTTCTGGTGTAACAATAATTAGTCCATCAACCGCTTTTAATTTATTTCTAAAAGATACATAAGCAGAAGGTTGTTCTTCTAAACCATCAAAGTCTTGGTTATATAAAGGAAGATCAGCAATTTCAATAAACTCTACTTCGACATCCTTTTTTAAAATAGTAGCGAGGGTATTAGCAACCATGCCACTTAAACTATTCTTTCTAATTGACCCAACAATAATTCCGATTTTTTTCATATATTTTATATCTCCTTTTTCATATGATTTCTAGTTATGATTATAGTTGAATATATTACGAAACCGAAATGAAATGCTCAGATAAATAACAATATTTTGTTAATCACACTTATAAGGTAAAATATAAGGTAGTTGAGGAAAAATTATGGAAAATAAAATAAAGACAAAAACATTAGTATTAAGGATTCTATCAATCATCACGCTTATATTAGGTTTTGCCGTATTAGTTTATGGAATGATTGATTATTTTATCCAAGTATCCACTAGTGGTAGTCCTCTAACTTTAACTGATCGACCAATGATAATTATCTATATTTCTTTCCCCATTATGTTTTTAGGCTTCTTTCTATATGTATTAGGATACGGAAAGAAAAAAATAAGCTGAGTGTATTACTCAACTTACTTTCGATATATCTTACTTACTTTTTTCTTTTTCGACTCATCGATATTGAACTAGTGATTGAATAATAGATTGGAATAAGCATAAACACTAGCCAAGTTGGATGCCATAAGTCCCACATCATACCTATCCCTACATAAATGAATGTCATAAGGACAGGAAAGGCAAAGACACTTGCGTTTCTTTTTTCAATTGCGCTAATGAGACTAAAGACAAGTGGAATTGTAATAAATAGTACCCATCCTTTAGTGAATCCATCAGGGGGAACAAGAAACCCTAATAATAAATAAACTAGAACAGTGATAAGAACATAACTAGAACGAACTATATTTATCAATAAGTTGTGACGTTCTGTTTCGATGTTTTCTAATTCAACTTGTTCTTGCTTTTCTATCCGGTCTACGACTTCCGCTTTGATGTCTTCATCTTTTTCATCAGTAGATAATAATTCATCAAGTGAGATTCCATAAATTCTAGCTAGTAAAATAAGGTTATCAGTATCAGGAGAGGCTTCCGCTCGCTCCCACTTACTAATAGCTTGACGGCTAATTCCTAGTTTATCGGCTAGCTCTTCTTGCGAGAGTCCACTAGCTTTTCTTAATTTGACAAGACGACTGGCTATTTCTAAATTCATCATCGTTCCTCCTTGTATGGCATTATTCTAGACTATTATTGCTAGTTGCCTCTACCAATTCTAGGTTGAACTTTCGCAACTAGTGGTTGCATTTATATAATATCAAACAAAAGAAGATAAAAAGTGATAGATTTTACTCCATCACTTCTGTTTTGATTGTCTTATGGGCAGGGATACCTTTGAGAATAGAATTAGGTGGGGCATCACGAGTAACTAGACTATGAGCGTAGATAATAGAACCATCACCAATTTTAACATTACCAATAATACTTGCCCCTGTATAAATTGTTACATTATTACCTATTTTTGGGTGGCGATCAACACGTTCAAAAGTTGCTGCTCCTAGTGTGACATTATGAAAGATATGGCAGTAATCACCGACAACCGCCGTCTCACCAATTACAACCCCCATCCCGTGATCAATAAAGACACCCTTACCAATTCTAGCACCAGGATGAATATCAATTCCAGTTATCCTTCGCGTCCGATAACTAATATAGCGAGCAATCTTTTTCATTCCCTTGTTCCATAGTTTATGGGCTCTTCGATGACGGCGTAGAGCAATCACACCTGGATAGAAGAAATACATGAAAAGACAGCATTCAGCAGCCGGGTCTTTAAGTTTAGCCATTGCTAAATCTTCTTTGGCGCATTTAAACATAAATATTACTCCCAAAGTGAGGTTGATAAATAACGCTCACCCGTATCACAAACAATAAAAACAATTGTTTTATCTTTATTTTCTTCTCTTAAAGCTAGTTTAGTCGCAGCCGCTAGATTGGCCCCACTAGACATCCCGGCAAAGATACCTTCACTTTTTGCTAGTTTACGGGCATAAGCAAATGCTTCTTCATCTTCAATTCTAATGATTTCATCAATGATTGAGGTATTAAGTACTTTGGGAATAAAGCCCGCGCCAATTCCTTGTATCTTATGTGGTCCGGCCTTTTCGCCACTTAAGACACTGCTACTTTTTGGTTCAACTGCGATCACTTTAATTGTTTGATTGTATTTTTTTAATGTTTCACCAACACCAGTAATTGTCCCGCCTGTGCCTACTCCAGCGACAAACACATCAATATTTCCCTCAGTATCTTTTAATATTTCTGGTCCTGTTGTTTGACGATGAATCTCAGGGTTTGCCATATTTTCAAATTGCATCGGCATAATATAGTTGGGGTTTTTACTAACAAGCTCACTAGCTAGTCGAATTGAACCATTCATTCCTTCACTAGCAGGGGTTAAATAAAGTTTGGCCCCAAGAGCGCTAACAATTTGTGTTCGCTCCTTTGATACTGTCTCGGGCATCACTAAAATAAGGGGGTAACCTTTAGACGCACAAATGAAGGCTAGTCCAATGCCAGTATTACCACTTGTTGGTTCAATAAAGACACTATCCTCTTTGACTAGGCCCTGATCTTCAAGCGCCTTAACTAGTGCATACGCTAGCCGGTCTTTGACACTTGCAAGTGGATTATGGTTTTCTAGTTTCGCTAATATTCTTGCACTTGTCCCAATTTCTTTTTCATAGTTTCGTAATCGCACAAGTGGGGTATTACCGATTAGTTCTATATAACTATCATATATTTTCATTGTTTTTCCTCGATAAAAGTATAACAAAAAATATCTTGTTTAGGGTGTTGATACATTTATTAGCAAAAATAACTATTTGATCAATTGTTCAAAAGCCCGTGGTGTCTTGGCTTTAAATTTTACAAGCTTCTTTGTAAAAGGATGGATGAATTGGATTTCATAGGCATGAAGCATCAGACGGCTTGCTTCCATGTTTTTAATTCCATACTTTTTATCACCAACAACAGGATGACCTAGATCATTCATGTGAACACGAATTTGGTTTTTTCTCCCTGTTTTAATATTTACATCGACAAGACTATATTTATCATTACTCTTGATGACTTTATATTCGGTTTCCGCGTATTGTCCATCTTTACTCTTGTGTCCAGAATACATCATATTTGTTTTTGTTTTATGAAGGAATGATTTAACTGAACCCATTTCTTGTTCAAGTTTTCCTTCCACTACTGCGTAATAGCCCCGTTTTTTAACAGTGTTATTCCAATCATCTTGGAGGGCATTACGGAGCGCGAGACTTTTAGCAAACATCAAGACGCCTGATGTATCTTCATCAAGCCGATGCACAACAAAGACGCGGGCATTAGCGTCGTTATGTTGAACATGTTCATTAACAAGCCGATAAGCTGTTTTGACTGTTTCTTTTTCACTAGCAACACTAATGAGGCCACTTTGTTTGTTAATAACGACTAGTTCATCATCTTCATGAATGATTGATAGTTTCTCACCCTTTAATACCACAACACGTTTATTGGTAAAAGGTGTTACTTTAACTTCATCTTTAGCGTATAGTTTGAAATCAAATTGTGATAATGGCACATCATTAACAAGAATTTGCTTGCGTGAAAGTAAACTCTTAATATTATTTCGACTCTTTCCACCTAGTGTTAAAAGCAAAAAATCAATTAAGATTGTCGCTTCCTTAACTGTATAAGTTTCAGTTTTAGCTCGTTGGGGACCGCTTCTTCTAGTTTTATTGCTTCGCATATTTTTACTTCCTAAATAATTATCATATTCGCTTGATAATTGCTGAACACATTATAGGGCAAATAGCCTTTATTTTAAAATTATATTTATGATAATAAAATAGGATCAAGCAAGCAAATGAACGAAGGCTTATAATCTTGAACTTAATCGCTTGTTAGATTTGAGACTTTAAGGAAGTAATGCTCTTTGGCTTTAATCATTATTATCCGCTAAATCGACTTTGATCTGCTCAGTAATTGGTTTAAAAAAGTCACTGCTCAATAAGTCTGAAGTAGACTGGTCTCATATAAATGGTCTCACATCAATTGTAAAGTTGCATTACTTTAAAAAAGCTTATCTATTTATAGTTTAATAAATTTGAGTAAGCGAGTATAATATTACATATTAAAGGAGTGTTTTCTTATGGCTAAAAAAACAGTTTATATTGCAATTGCCGCGGATATTTTACATACCGGGCATATTAATGTTATTAACAAAGGCGCAGAATTAGGGGAAGTGATACTAGGTGTTCTTAGTGATGAGGCAATTGCTTCTTATAAAAGAATGCCGCTTTTTAATTATGAAACAAGAAAAAGTATTTTTGAAAACATCAAAAATGTTAGTCTAGTTGTCCGTCAAGATAGTGTTGATTACACTAATAACCTCATGAAATTAAAACCTGACTTTGTCGTTCATGGTGATGACTGGCACGAAGGAGCACAAAAGCTTGTCCGGGAAAAAGTGATTGAAACCTTAAAACTTTGGGGTGGTCAACTTGTTGAAGTTCCTTATACTAAAGGACTAAGTTCTAGTGAGACGCATGATATGCTTGCTAGTGAATATAAAGCTCCTGACTTTCGCCGTAGTCAACTTAGAAAAATGCTCAAACTAAAACCTTATATTTCCGTGATGGAAGCATCAAATGGAATCACTGGACTTATCGTTGAAAACGTTAAAGTTCTTGATGAAAAAACAAGTTTCTATAAAGAATATGATGCGATGTGGGTCTCTTCTCTTTGTGATTCAACCTTTAAAGGAAAACCAGACATCGAACTTGTTGATCTTACAAGCCGTATCAATACGATCAATGAAATCATGGAAGTGACCACTAAACCTATTATTCTTGATGGTGATACTGGTGGTAAAAAAGAACACTTTGTCTTTAATGTCAAAACACTAGAAAGAATCGGGGTCTCGGCGATCATTATTGAAGATAAGACGGGACTAAAAAAGAATTCATTATTTGGCACTGATGTCAAACAAACACTTGAAGACCCTCTTGAATTTGCCGAAAAAATTAGAGCGGGTAAAAATGCACTGATGACTAAAGACTTTCTCATCTTTGCGCGCCTTGAATCACTAATTGCCGGCTATGGGGTTGATGATGCAATGAAGCGGGCCAAGATTTATATTGAAGCGGGCGCTGATGGTGTGATGATTCATAGTAAAGATAAGTCAGGCGAAGATATTATTGAATTCATCACAAAGTTTAGAGCCTACTCCAAAGATATCCCGATCATTGTTGTGCCTACAACTTATAATCACCTAACAGAAAAAGAGCTCGGTGATTATGGGGCCAATATTATCATTCACGCTAATCATCTTCTTCGTAGTGCTTATCCAGCAATGGTTAAGACCGCGGAAACGATTCTTAAAAATGGTCGGAGCAAAGAAGCTGATCAATACTGTATGCCGATCAAACAAATCTTAAATCTTATTCCGGGAGGCAAATAATTATGGTCAACACTGAAGCATTTTATGAGTATCTACTAGAACTAGGCATTACTAAATTTTATGGAGTCCCTGATTCACTCTTAAAAGATATTTGTGCATGTATAACAACCCGTTCGATGCATAGTGATCATATTATAAGCGCTAATGAGGGAAACGCCATCGCTCTAGCATCAGGGTCCTATCTAGCTAGTGGTAAACCCGCCCTAGTATATTTACAAAATTCTGGCCTCGGTAATACAATCAATCCTCTTCTTTCGCTTGCCAATGAAGCTGTCTATAAAATTCCAATGCTTTTAATGATAGGCTGGCGGGGTGAACCTCATGTTCATGATGAACCTCAACACGTCAAACAAGGTGAACTAACTCTTCCCCTACTAGAAACAATGGGGATTAAATATTTAATTCTTAGTGATGATTATAAAAAAGATTTAGACCACCTTTATACTTTGATGGAACAAGAAAGTCGACCCGTTGCGTTAATTATTAAAAAAGGGACTTTTTCGAAGTTTAAACTCCCTGTTCAAGATAATCCCTATCCGATCAAACGTGAAGAGGCGCTTGAAATCATTCTTAAAAACATTAGTAGTAAGGCCGTCGTTGTCGCTACAACTGGTAAGACAAGTCGCGAAATCTTTGAATTAAGAAACCGTCTTGGTCAAACTCATGATAGTGATTTCTTAACAGTCGGTTCTATGGGTCATACTAGTTCTATTGCTCTAGGCATAAGTCTAGGCACTAGTAAGACAACGTACTGTATCGATGGGGATGGATCGATGCTTATGCACCTAGGGGCCATGGGTATCGTCGCTAGTAATGCGCGAAGTAACTATAAATATATCCTAATCAATAATGGTAGCCATGAATCTGTTGGTGGCCAACCTTCAATTGGTTTTGGAATTGATATTAGTAAAATTTTAACCGGCCTTGGCTTTAAAGAAGTAATCGAAGCGAAGACAAGTGATGAAATCGAAAAAGGGATACGAACCCTAAACGCTATTGACCGTAGTGCACTTGTAATTTATACCGCGCAGGGGAGCCGTGATGATCTTGGTCGTCCCACGACGACACCTGAAGAAAATAAACACGAATTAATGAAATTTATCAAGGGTGAATAGTGATGAAGGCATTTATCTTTAATTCAGGAACCGGAACACGCTTAAATGATTTAACGAGTAAGACACCAAAAGCCCTCGTGAGAATGAAGACAGGTGAAACAATTTTAGGACGGCAAATTCGTCTTTTAGCCAATCAAGGTATCAAAGACTTTGTTGTTACAACCGGTCCTTTTCCTGAACAAATCGCCGCTTTTGTTAAACAGTACAAAAACTTAAACTTCACGCTTGTTGCTAGTGACAACTATCTCAACACAAATAGTATCTACTCCATGCATCTAGCAAGCGCTAAGTTTGATGATGACTTTCTGATTCTTCATGGTGATCTTGTTTTTGATGAAGCGATGGTCCGTGATATTTTAGCGAGTAAAGAAGAAAACCTTGTGCTCGTTAACCGCTCGATACCTAAGCCACCCAAAGACTTTAAAGGCAGAATTGAAGGCAATTATCTTCGACAAATTTCTGTCGATATCTTTGATTTAGATTGCTTTGCCCTCCAACCCTTTTATCGCCTTACAAGGGCGACAATTAAATTATGGTTAGATAAAATCGCCGACTTTATCAAACGTGGTGAGACAAAAGTCTATGCGGAAAATGCCCTTAATTTATTACTAAAAGACGATCTAATTAAGATTTTTGATTATCAACACTACTTTGTCGATGAAATTGATAATCTTGCTGACTATCACCGGGTCGCAAATAGTATTGCTAGTTTTGACTATCAAAATCAAGAAGTCGTGACAAGTGATGACTATGGAGATGAAATCATCAAGTTTATGGCAAAACATCATCTAAAACGTCCCCTACTCGTCTATGGTCGTCATCTAGAAAAAGACTCATCCTTTGTTCGACTAGTCGAAAAGCTTAAGCCGATAAAATTTATAGAATATTCTCCTAATCCCAAGTATGAAGAAATTGTTTTAGGGCATCATTTATTTAAAACGAATAATCTTGACTCAATTATCGCTATTGGTGGTGGAAGCACACTTGATGTTGCGAAAGCGATTAAACTTTATTCACCCTATGATATTGGTGAAGATTTTATCAAGACGCAGGCCGGGTATGTTGACTTAAAATTAATTGCCGTCCCCACAACAGCAGGAACCGGCAGTGAATCAACCCGTTATTCAGTTATTTATTATCTAGGTGAGAAAATGTCACTTACTAATGACTCTTTGCTCCCTGATCTTGCTGTGCTTACGCCTTCACTATTAAATGGGCTACCAAGCTATCAAAGGAAGGCCACACTTCTCGATGCCCTCTCGCAAGCAATTGAAGGCTATTGGGCCGTTAATTCAACACCAGTCGCCGCTACATATAGTGGTCGCGCTATTGCTCTTATACTTAAATATTATCAAGGCTATATAAATGGTGATAATACTAACGTTCATCAAATTATGGAAGCTAGTAATCTTGCAGGACGGGCAATTAATATATCGGCCACAACTGCCCCCCATGCTATGAGTTATAAGATTACAAGTCTTAAGGGTATTGCTCATGGTCATGCCGTTGCCCTCACACTCCCATTTGTCTATGAAAAAATGGTCAAAGGTCTTGATAAGTATCCACTTAAGATGCCAAAAGAAGCCCTTATTGAACGCTTTAATGGTCTTGCCGAATGCTTTGGACTAGATAATTATCATCAGTTAGTTGAAAAGCTTAAAGAAGTTTATCGATCGTTTGGCCTAGAAGCTACTACTTATAGTGAAGAAGAATTAACAACACTAGTCGCTAGCGTCAATCTCGAGCGACTCAATAATAATCCTGTCGTCTTTGATCAAAGTGTCTTAAAAGAAATTTATCAAAGCGCACGCACAAAGACAAATAATTAGAACACGGCTAATACTAAACTTTAAGGGTCAATAAAATGAAGATGACTGCCAAGCATGTATATCTACGCCCAATCAGAAAAGATGATATTTTCGCTATTCATTTATACGCTAGTGATAGCGAAACAACAAAATATATGCTCTGGGGTCCTAACTCATATCAAGAGACAATTAATTATGTTGAATCAACACTAGCCCTTCCTCACCTGATTCCAATTAAGATATATCGCTTTGGAATAATTCTTCGTTATAGCGATGATTTAATTGGCATGATTGATTTAACTCTCAAAAGCAAACACATTGGTGAACTTGGATATATTATTAACCGTTCCTACTGGGGAAGAGGCTATGCTAGTGAAGCGGCCCACCTACTCGTGGATTATGGATTTAAGACACTAGGCTTAACTAGAATACTTGCAACTTGTGATCGCCGTAATATCGCTAGTTATCGAGTAATGGAAAAAAATGGTTTTCATCTAGTAGGGACCTATCGAAGATATAATCCGAAGTATGACGAAGAAATGGATGGACTCTTATACGAGTTAGATCGCCATTGATCATAACATTATTCATATTTATACAACATTAAAAATAACATTTGTATTATTTATATCTAAAATTCTAATAGTATTTTGTTTGTGGATATATTCAATATTTGAACTTTTTAATCTTGATAAGAGAGCACTAAGCCGCTCTTGAGGTAGGTTGATATTATATTCAATTAAGCCTAAATCGTTTTCTTTCATATTTTGATTAGTTCTACCATTCCATGTGTTATATGCAATGTGATGGTGATACATTTGATCACTAGTAAAAGTAGCACTTCCTCGATACTCTAAAACTTTGGCAAACCCTAAAATATCAATAAAGAAACGATCAGCTTTAACTAAATCATTTACATGCAAATGGATATGTCCCATCACTGTTTGCATCGGTAGTTCACTAAAATGCGGACTAGCTTCTGCATCTTTTAATACACTTTGATAATCCATTCTTTCTGTTGTCATATTAACACTACCATTATTTATAATCCATGCCTCACTTGGACGGTCATGATAGATTTCAATCCCGTTTCCTTCTGGATCATCTAAATATATTGCTTCACTAACATGGTGATCACTTAAGCCAGTTAAGGGATATTTAATTCTTATAAGATGACGAAGAACAATTCCTAAGTCCACTCGTGATGGAAGTAGAATAGCAAAGTGATAAAGCCCAGTGGTTCGACCTCTTTGCCTTGCATTGGTGTTTTCTTCTAATATCAGCAAAACTTCTTTTTCACTTGTTCCTAAAAAGTAGCGATTGTCTTGCTTATCAATCAGTGTGAACTTTAAAATATTCAAATAGAAGTCGAGCATTTTAACGATATCTTTAACGCGTAAGGTTACGCTTTTTACATATTGAATGTCTTTTGTGTGATATTTACTCATTTCTAATCCTCTTTACTTTCCTCACTATTTTAATCGAGTACGATAGAAATAGTAATTGAAGTGCTTATGAATAAAAAAGACGTCACTAATGACGCCTTTAAATGATTTCAACAAATAATAACTCTGCAATTGATTTAGTTAGTTCAACTTCTTTCTTACTGTTTTTGATGCGAATTAATCCGACAAAGTCATCTTTATCAACTACATTAAACTCTTCATATAATTTAATATCTATTTTATTAAGATAAGTTAATAATTCTTTGTTATCTTTAACGCGGACAATTTTAAATGTCTGGTCTATTAAAAGTTCAAACACGCTCTTTTGACTGACACTCGTAACTTTACCATCTTTTGTGGGAATAGGATTACCATGTTGACAGTGGGTGGGAAAGTTTAAATATTGATCAATTGCATCAATAACTTTTTCACTGGCCGCGTGTTCAAGTTTTTCGGCATCTTCATGAACTTCATTCCAACTAAAATGAAGTGCGCTACTTAAAAATAATTCTAGGAGGCGATGACTTCTAACCATCCTTGTTGCTTCTTTTTTTCCAAGGGGGGTGAGACTTACACCCTTATAGGGGGAAAACTTAAATAAGCCTTTTTTAACAAGGCGCTTAACCATTTCATTAACTGACTGATCAGTTATATTAAATTTAGTTGCTAACTCATTGGTGGGCACAAGATTTTCATCTTTTTCCACGGTGAGTTCATAAAGTGCCTTGATATAATCTTCTTCTGCGCGGTTCATTTTATTTCCTCCTACAAATTAAACTCATATTCTTTGGTTTTTTCTTGATAAAACTTTAGGCCAATCTCACTTATTTGAATATAATCTTCCTTACATACGATATAACCTTTACTAAGTGCTAGATCAATCAGCCCATGAGGATTACTTTGGGGACTGAATGTTTCTCTAAGAGCATCTCTAGTTGTGCGATTTTCGTTTTCTTGTTGGTGGTTTTTAAGATGATTAAGAAGCGCGACGAGACTAAATTCAATCTTTTGGCTTCTTCTTCGTAAAATAACCGCAATAACACCGTTTTTAGGATTGATTAAAAGCGCGACTAAAAATATCACAAGTGTGACTCCAGCAATCACCCCACTAGTGCGAAGATCAAATATGTAAGCGAGCAAGAAACCAAACACACTATTAAATACACCAATTGCCATCGATAATAATACTGTTTTTAATAAGTTTTTCGTAAATAATAAGGCAGTAATCGCTGGTCCGACCATCAGGGCAATGACCACGACTGAACCAACGGCATCAAAACTTGTGACCGCGGTTAGTGACACTAGTGTCATCAAGCCATAATGAATTACTACCGGCGAGATACCTAATACCGCAGCTAGTTTTGGATCAAAGCTTACAATCTTTAGCTCTTTATAAAATACAATAAAAAGTGTAATGCTTAAGAGAAATACAATTAAGAGGACATAAAAAGATTTAGGTCCCACACTAGTGCCATTAATAAGCAGCTGATCAAAATAAACAAATTCAAGATTACCAAGGAGAACACTATCAACATCAAGATGTACTCCTCTAAATTCTAGCGAAATAATAATAATTGCAATCGCAAAAAGTAGCGGAAAGACAACACCCGTTGCGGCATCTTCACTTGTCTTTTTTGATTTTACCAACAGTTCAATAAGAATGACGGTAACGACTCCCATTAGCGTGGCGCCAATGATTAGTAATGGATTTGCTAGATCTTTTACAAGCATAAAGGAGATGACAATTCCTAAAAGAACGGTATGACTGATAGCATCGGTCATCATCGACATTTTTCTTAAGACCAGGAAGACGCCAACAATACTTGAAGCAAGCGAGGCAAGAATAGCGACAAGTAGCATTGATAGTTCAATACTCATTATCTTTTCCCCCTTGATAAAATATAGTCGACAAATAGTTTTCCTTTTTCGGTAATGACGAGATGCTTATCTTCAATGGCAACTAGATTTTCACTAAGGAAAGTTTTATCACTTAAATCCTCAACTAAAATTGGTGTTTTCACTTCATAGAGGTGAATTAGTTGGTAGTAGCGGGCTAGTTCAATCTTATGACGACGAAGTTGAATCGAATTATGAATAATTCCCCGCCGTGGGGCAAATAGAAGTGAGATAAATATAATCACACTCAGGAAGATAACAATTACCGGTCCAGTTGGAAGATTAGACACTTGACTCGAAATAAGGGCGCCACCAACACCAGCGATAACACCAAAAATTCCTGAAAGAATAATATTTATCACGAGGCGGTTTGACCACTGGCGGCTACTAACACTAGGGGCGATTAAAAATGCACTCATCAAAATTACACCAATCGTCCTAATACTAATTGTGACAACAAGAACTGTTAAAAGTGTCAGTATCCCACTCATTAATGTTCGGGAGAAACCAAGACTATGAAAATATTCACTATTGAAAATATATAGCTTTAATTCTTTATAAAATAGAGCAATGATTAATAAGACAAAGACAGCAATAATTGCAATTAAAATAACATCACTAGCAAGCATTGTCGCTGCTTGACCAAAAATAAAGTTTTGGAGGCCTTCACTTGTTGAATCACCTGCACTTTGCACAAGTAACAACAAAACTTGACCAACACCAAAGAAACTAGCAAGAATTAGTGACAAGCCAGCATCATCTTTTGTTTTACTTACGCGCTTTATCGCTTCGATTAAAAACATTGCAAAAAGCGCACTAAGAGCCGCACCAATAAGTAGAACCCACATATCCTTAACGCCCGTAAACATGAATGCAAGGACAACTCCAGGTAGTGTCGCATGGGAAAGTGCATCACCAACAAGGGCTTGCTTTTTTAAAACGGTAAAAACTCCAAGTACTCCATTGACGACACCTAAAAATAATGTGCCAAGAACAATAATGATTAGCGTATAGTTTTGTCCAAAGAGATCAGCCATCATTTTCTCCATTTTTTATTAGTGACTTGTCTTGATAAGTTATTCTTACATTCTCATCACTAAAGACATCTTCTACTCGACCAAAGGCAATTATTTTACGATTTAAAAGCGTGACATAATCAAAGTACTCTTTGACTGTTTGTAAATCATGATGGACAACGACAACAGTTTTACCAGCATTTTTCAATTCTTTTAACAACAAGACAATCGCTTTTTCGGTTTTTGCATCAACGCCCACAAACGGTTCATCCATTAAATATATATCAGCTTCTTGAACAAGGGCCCGTGCTAAAAAGACCCGTTGTTGTTGACCACCGGATAGTTCGCTAATTTGTCGATCACGATACTCATACATGTTGATTTTATTTAGTGCTTCAAATACTTTTTGTTGATCTTTTTTACCTGGTCTTCTAATCCAGCCAACATGACCATAGCGGCCCATTAAAACAACATCACTGACGGTCGTGGGAAAATCCCAATCAACACTGCCACGTTGGGGAACATAAGCAATTTTCTTTTGAACTTCTTTATAGGGTTTTCCTAAAAATGTTACTTCGCCAGAAACTCTTTTAACTAGTCCAAGAATTGCTTGAATCAGCGTAGATTTTCCCGCACCATTAGGACCAACAACGGCGACAAGTGCGCCAAAAGGTATTTCAAGATCGATATCCCATAACACAGGTTTTAAGTCATAGGATACGGTCAAATCAAAAATTCTAATTGCGTTCATTATTATGCTCCTTTAAGTGCACTGACGATTGTATCAATATTATGTTGATACATTTTAATATAAGTTTCAGCCCCACTTCGCTCATCTCCTAGTGAATCACTATACAAGTGCCCACCTATCGTTACTTTGTGGTTTTGCGCTCTTACTGCTTCTAAAACCGAGTTGATTGTATTTTCGGGCACACTAGTTTCAACAAAAATGGCCTTCACTTTTAAATCGACAACAAGGTTAGCTAAATCCTGGATATCTTTGACACTTGCTTCTGTTTGGGTAGATATTCCTTGAATAGCGTGCACTTCAAAACCAAACTCAAGACCAACATAAGCAAAGGCATCGTGAGCGGTAATTAATACTCTTTCTTCTTCTTTAAGTTGCTCGACTTTGTCCATTGTCTCGGTATATAAATCTATTAGTTCTTTTGAATAACCGAGGTAATTAGATTCATATATATCATGGCTAGTGCTATCTAACTCTTGGAGTTTAATCTTTAAACTTCTAGCCACGTGTTCCCAATTAAGGGGTGAACCCCAAATATGTGGGTCTAGTTGTCCATCACTAGTCGTAATAATTGCTGGGCGACTTAGACTTACTAAAATATCACTAGCAATCAGGCGCTTTTCTTCGTCAATACTTAAAAGTACATCGCCCATTTTTGCTTCTAGATGTAGGCCGTTTAGCACAACTAAATCTGCTTTGGCAAGGGCCCGTGTATCACTAGGACGCGGGTTATAGGAGTGTGGATTTACGCCTGGTTTCATGATTACAAATACGTTGACCCGATCACCACCAATATTACTAGCTAAATCACCAAGCATTGTTGTGGTCGTAACAATATTTATCTTATTTTCGACATACGAAAATTGCTCGTCGAGTCCACAAGCAGAAAGTGGTATTAGTAATAAACTTGTAAATAATAATCGTAATTTTTTCATTGAAGTATTTCCATTTTTAAGGTAAGCCTTAATTTCAAATTTAGATTACTCTTAATTAGTCGTTTTGTCAACGCTGATGATAACTATTACTAATTAAAAAGGATAGACACTTGGCCTATCCTCGTTCTTCATCAACTTATACTTTCTACTTAACTTATACTAGTTTCTTCATCAAGAGGTAATTCGTACTTGATGGCATTATCAAAGTGACCAAGAGCTTCAAGATCAGGAAGTGGTGTTCCTAACTCGCCAAAGAAGAATAGTGTTTGTCCAGGAGTGGTTGACATAAATAGTGAACTACTATAGCCACCAACAAATACATCGGGGAACATCCAAAGAATTGCTTCCATTGGTGTCCGATATGGCAGTGTGATAATATCATGATCATCAAAATATCCTTCTAATTCTTCATTAGGTGGATAGGCTGGATGAGGTTTAAAATAAATATAGTGAGTATCAGCAAAATCAGCTAGAGCTTGATCAATATATTCAACATTTGTTTCTAATCCAGGTTTATTGGTCCCAGCGATGATTAAAATATCGCGGTCCCGATCAAGAAATTGTTGATTGTAAAATTCAATTGTTGAATTGGAACTACTAAGAACAGCTTTTTCAAATTGCTCTTTTTGAAGGGCATCTAAGGCGCTATACATGGCGTGAGGATCTTTTGCAATTAAATGCATCGCTTCTTTGTCCGCCATTAAAGTAGTGGCTTCCTCATTTTGCATATATTCGGGATATTGAAGCCAATATTCAACATTAGCAAATGTCGAAACATAGGCCGCATAGTTTTGTAAATACATCGCTTGATTGTTATCGCCCCACTTAAATTGTGAACCACCTTGATAATGCTCAACGTGCGTATCCCAATTCACTTGCATATTTCCCCAATCTTCATCACTAATCCGGTTGAAAACTGAATATGTTCCGGTTCCATCTGAAAGTAGTGTAACGAGGAAATCATCTTCTTCTAGACCCGCACCAATAAGTAGGTCAAGCACAAATTGAACGCGAAGGTCATCAGTATATAGATGGAACTTAGCATTAGGCGCTAATTCTTTTAGTTCAACAACTTTGTCGCGAATGACACTAAAATCAAGTGTACTATTAGCGTTATCGACACCCTGAGTTTCAAAGTAATTGACATAACTTGGCATGAGTTCCCGATCAAATGTGCCTGAGCGGAAATACCACGCATATGATTCAACTTCCTGAGCAAACATTTCTAAACCTGCATAGAGGGTAGGTAGCGTTCCTAGTGTCACATATAAATTGTACTGGTCACTAACAATTGGTTCACCTGAATCTATTGAATCTTCACTTGTTAGGGAAGTCCCACATCCACTTAGGGCACCAAGTGCAAGTAAAAGACTTAACGCACTAACTTTAATTTTTTTCATAAATTTTTCTCCTTATATATAGATTATTTTACTCTAATAAGCGTAATTTTCAATAAACAATTTAAAAAACATAGGGTACTACCCTATGTTTTTACTTGTTACTTTACCGGTTACAAATGGTTAATTGCTGATGGTTGAATTCTTTCTGCCACCTTGCAGTGGTAAGCGCGAAGTTCACTAGGTCGATCACTGATACTTCACTTTCACCAGCCCGATTCTTTAATAATACTCGTCCACCGATATTGTAGTTGTGATGAAGCCAATATTTATCAACTGTGCGACTTGGACTAATATATGTCCAATCAACATCATCAATTTTATGTAATTCTTCGAGAAGCTGAGCTTTAATCAGTTCCTCGTCTTTTTCTTCACCTTCAAGAAGATCAAGCGCACTAGCTTTCAAGTGGTCGAGTTTCAAATTTGCAAATGTGCCGATAACCACAAGTGGTCGCTTTAGTTTTCGCGCGATTTCTACCGCGTTTAAGTGAGTGCTAATATAGTCTTCACCCCGAGCATTTAAACTCGAAATGATAAAATCGACATCACTAATTTTATTTACAACACTTTCTACATTTTTAACATCTTCTTTAATAATAGTGAGATGTTGCATCGGCATCGCTTTTCCATTGAGAGAAACACCAGCAACTTGATAACCTAATCGTAGTGCTTCACTCGTAAGGGCCTTTCCCACAAAGCCTGTCGCCCCTAGAACACCAACTTTAGGAAAATTTGCCTTATTAAGGCCGCTAATTATTTGCCGATCTTCTTCAGCTAGGGCAAAATCAAAAACATTAAGATTTTCTGCTTGCCGTATTTCTTGATGACTCTTAGCAATAACCATAATCCCTTTTTCAACTAAATAGCGAATCACGACTTGGGCCCAACTTTTTTGATACTTCTTGCCAATATCAATCAAAATATTACGGTATTCATCACTTGTACGAAATAGAGGGCTCCATGCCTGAACTAAAACATTATTTTTCTTGCAAAAATCCACTAAATCTTCATTCCAATACCCGGGATGAACTTCAATTTGATTGATCGCAGGTTTGATGCGGGCGTGTTTCAACAAGTAATCAAGTTGAGCTATTGAAAAATTAGAAACACCAATTGTATTGATTCTTCCTTCATCAACAAGTTTTTCAAGAACACGATATATTCTTAGATTATCTTCATCACTCGGCCGGGGTTGATGCATGAGAACAACATCAATATAGCTTGTTGAGAGTTTATGTAGACTCTCTCCTAGCGCTTCTCTTATTGACTCTTCATCTTTAATATACGCACCACTACTTGGAAGCTTTGTTTGTAGGAATACATGGTTACGTAAAACACCGGCTTCTTTATAACCAAGCCCAACAACTGCTTCATTACGATAAACTATTGCCGTATCTAAAAATGTATAACCTAGTCTTAGAGCACTTTCAATTTCGCTTGTATCAAAATTAATCTCCCCATTCCAGTTGTGATTAACTTTGCCAAAAGTGTTGGTGCCTAAACCAATTAACGGAAGTTCAAGTCCATTAGATAATTTCACAACTTGCATCGCCAATACCTCTAGTTGGATCGATTACATCACTATACTCATTGCCATGTTCAAACATTTTGACAACATAACTGCAAGTAGCAAAAATCTTCTTATCCTCCTTACGGGCCATCGCCACAAGTTCTTTTAATAAGTATAAAGCAATTCCGCGACCCCTAAATTTAGGATCAACAAAAGTGTGGTTAGCGTTAAGAACGCCATCGCTTAATACCCTCCAGGCAATAAAACCCATAACTTGTCCATCATCATCTAGCGCATT
>CAYZOC010000017.1:0-15491 GCA_964480275.1 uncultured Staphylococcaceae bacterium
CAGATACAAAAATCACATTTTTTATTCAAACGTAAACAACCATTATAAATGCTTATATTACATATAAAATTACATTTATAGTTGACAAAAAATCCATGATAAAAAAGACGATATTTAGACAGCAAATGTCAGTGAAAATTAGGATGATTAACCCTAGTTTATTCCTAATACTATAAATAATAAAGCCTAGATGTATCTAGGCTCATCTCCTTTTTATTAACTACTTAGTTTTAATGATTTTCTTGGCCATTTTTAGCGCTTTTTCATCGCGACGATATCGAAATTTTAAATCAAAAAGTTTACTCTTATAAAGCACACTTTTTTGATGGGAAAAGGTAAGAAAACTATGGTGACCATGATATGAACCCATGCCTGAATGACCAACTCCACCAAAGGGAAGATAAGACGAAGCAAGTTGCATGAGGTTATCATTAACAGTAAAACTGCCACTACTTGTATGAGTTAATAAGTGTTGAACCTTGTCTTTTTCATCACTATACACATACATCGCCAAAGGTTTTGGCCGACTATTGATAAAGGCAACTACTTCCTCGAGTTCATCAACAAGAATAACGGGAAGAATAGGCCCAAATATTTCTTCTTGCATTATTTGTGTATCAAGTTTAGGGGCTTTTACTAGTGTGGGATAAATTAGTTGATGCTCATCATCATAGCGATCAATTCCTAGTTGTTCTAAATATGATTTTAGACGTAGATAGTGTTTTTCATTAATGATTTTAGGCAGCTTTAGAACATCTTCTTTTGATTGGTTGAATTCCTTGTTAATCATCTCGATAAGCGCCTCATTTTTACGATCAAGGATGATGTAGTCTGGCGCCACACAAGTTTGCCCGAGATTAACTAATTTTCCCCAACTAATTCTTCGAGCCGCAAGTGAGAGGTCGGCCCGACCAAAAACAACACAAGGTGACTTGCCACCAAGTTCAAGGGTGACTGGTGTAAGGTTTTCACTAGCCTTAGCCATTACTGTCTTACCAACGTTAACGCTGCCGGTGAAGAAAATATAATCATAGCGGTAACTGAGAATTTCTTCATTGACACTACGGCCCCCTAAAAAGAGAATCGCCTCCTTGTTAGGCACTGCTTCTTCAACGATTTTTTTCATCACTTCGGCAGTATGTGGGGCATAGGCGCTAGGTTTGACAATTACGACATTACCAGCCGATAGCGCCCCAACAAGCGGAACCAGGGTGAGCATAAATGGGTAGTTCCATGGACTCATAATCAAAACTTGACCATATGGCTCACTTAAAACTCGAGCGCGAGCGGGAAATTGTGCAAGACTAATCTTCGTTTTTATAGGTTTAGCCCATTTGTTTAAATGGGCAAGGGCGTGATTAATTTCTTCATAAACTAGACCAACTTCGGTCATAAAAGCCTCAGTTTTACTTTTCCGTAAATCTAAATTAAGGGCTGTGAAAATATCCTCTTCATAGCGTTTAATGCTCGCTTTAAGGTTTAAAAGAATTTGTTTACGACTAGTCACGCTTTGAGGATGAATTTTATTAAATAGTTGACGTTGGTTGGCAATAATCTGTTTCATCAATTTACTCCTTTGATTTTTAGATACATTTTACTCATGATGTCTTTTGTAAAAATAACAGGCACTGGATAAAGAGGGTTAGCCTCCTTGAATGCATGGTTGGCTAGTAGCACTATATCTTCGTCCTTGATTAAATCAATGTTCTTTGGTATTCCCATCAGTTGATTCAGCTCTTCGATTTTTTCAATAAAAGCACGGGCCACTTCTTTATCATTATCACCATTAAGTACCTTGGCTTTCCGCGCAAGATCAGCTAGTTTAGGATAGACTTTATCGCCATACTCCTTTAAAACAATTGGCATAATCGTTGCATTTGTGCGACCGTGTGGGGCTCCATAAAATGATGAAAGTGGATGAGATAGAGCATGAATATTTCCAACATAGGCTCTGGTAAAGGCCGCTCCAGCATCATATGAAGCAATTTGCATCATCATCCGGGCTTCGTGATTGCCTGGTTCGCGATAAGCTAGAAGCAGATACTTAAAAACTAAGTGTGTGGCATTTATTGCCTTCGTCTTCGTAAATTTTGTATTACTTTTACCAATATAGGCCTCAACTGCATGTGTTAAAACATCCATTCCTGTTTCGGCTGTGATATTTTTAGGTAAGCCAAACGTAAGTTCTGGTAGTAGTAGTGCATAGTGAGGAAAAAGACTAGGATCATTAATTGCATATTTTGTCCGCGACTTTTCATCGACAACAACAGCGGCGAGTGTGGCTTCACTTCCAGTCCCACTTGTGGTTGGTATCGCAATTAAAAGCGGGATTCTTCTTCTAATTTTTAATATGCCCCGCATTTTTATAATTTTTTTGTTGGGGCGACTAACTTTTGCAGCGACAACTTTGGCAACATCAAGTGGCGAGCCTCCGCCAAAACCAATGATTGCTTGACTGCCACTTTGCTTATATGTTTGATAAGCAGTTTCAACTTGTGAAATCGAGGGATTAGGTAAAGTCTCATTATAAATCGTTACACTAATTGAATTACGTTCAAGAATTTCGACCAATGGCTGATATAAATTTATTTTGGCAAGACCCTGATCGCTCACGAGTAATACTTGCTTTTTTCCTCGTGCTTTTAAAGTGTTGACGAGTTCCAAATATGAATGAAGAATTGTCGGTTCCCGCCATTTTAAAAATGGCGATACCATCCGAATTATGAGTTGATAAAAACGACAGTAAAGCTTAAACATATTGCCTCCTAAATAAAAACAAAACCTCATAACGAGGTTATTTGTTGTTCGCTAAATATTCAATAATTTCACTTGCGTTTAGTTTGGGGTCAACCTTTTCCCAAATGTGTTCAACAAGGCCTACTTCATCAATTAAAAAAGTAGTTCTTAATGTTCGTATAACCTTTTTCCCATACATTGTTCCTTCTTGTAAGACATCATAGGCTTGATGAGCCTTACGGTCAACGTCGCTTAAAAGAATAAAGGGTAGGTCATGATCTTGACAAAATTTTTGATGTGACTTAACACTATCTTTACTTACACCAATCACAACGACATCAAGCGATGCAAACTTATGATAGGCATCTCTAAATTCTTGGGCCTGGAGCGTACAACCTGAAGTATTATCCTTGGGATAAAAATATAGTACGACTTTTTTGCCGGCAAAGTCACGAAGACTTACAATGTTTCCGTCCTTATCAAGAAGACTAAATCCAGGAGCCTTAATTCCATTTTTTAACATATTAATTACCTCACCTACTATTTTAGCACTAAAGTGGATTTTTTTTATGGCAAAAAAGCCTCGTCTACTAAATTATTTCTACACCTATATTTTTAATAGAAGGCTTTTTTATCAGATAATAAATTAAAACTTAGTCACTAGATTATAAGGTTATTAGATGAGAAACAATCATCGAAAATATCCTATGCTGGCTTTTTATTGCGGAAATATAAATAGCATCCTATGCTAATAAGACTAATTATTGTGATAAGTAGCAAGAAATTATCGACACTACGATGTAGCGCTCCTTGAGTGTAGACAGGAGGTTCTTCTTCAATGTAGGGGTCTTCATCTAGATGGGTAGCCCAGGCTAGATAACGTTGCCGCGCACTTGTGATCAACGAATCCGTACTATTTTGAAACTTATCAAGTTCTTGACTAGTGAAAAATTCAAATTCCGCTTTGGCCTCGTAAAATTTAGTCAAACATTGATCAGGCGTATCGCTTTCAAGTAAAAAATCAGCAAGATACATTGGATAATCATAATAATTCGTGTATCCTTGCCCGACCAGATAATTTCCATTAATATCAGCTTCAATCGTCGCATAAACATCAAGCGAACCACCGATGACCATATCATAAGATCCAAGGGGATTGATATTAATAATATCAAGAGAAACATCAACATTAACGAAGGAATCTATTGTTTCATAACTACCTCGTACTTCGATATGATCAGCATTTACTAGCGACGCATCAATGACAAATAGTTCGTAAACTTGATAGACTAGGTCACTATATGGTTGTTTGTCTTTCAGCAATTTAGAAGAATTTTATGACAACTTATCAATTTTCTTGGCAATCTTTTTAATATCAAAACGTTCAATCTTTATTTTAATCTCACTGATTTTGTTTGAAATAATCGTATCAGCCAATCCCATAATTTTGTAAGAAGATTCATAAGCCTTGTTGGCCTCATTTTTAATGCTCTCAACATCTTTTACTAGACTTTCTAGTGGCTTATCTAAATATGTGTTTTTAAATTTTTCAAACTCTTCAATTATTGCTTGACCGTCTTTAAAACTCTCATCGGCAATTCGATGTTCGACAAGTAAGGCTTGATACTTTTTGGCTAAAGACTTGATAAGAGCAAGAAAGGTAATAAAATAGCTTGGTCTAACCATATACATATTTTCGTATTCACTGATCTTTTTAATCGGTGAATCATTAATTGTATCCCATTCAAGTTCACTAATTAGAAGGGCATATTGACCATTTTTTTTGATCCGATCATCGTTAAGTTTTTTATAGTGATCAGCATTTTTAGTTTTTGTCTTTGTATCTGGTGATTCATTTTTCATTTCACAAACAACTGAGAGTAAAAGATCACGAGCAAGACGATTTTCATTAGCGTATACTTCAAAAATGTAATCTGCCTTTGTCCCTTTTTGATCAGGGGCATCTTTGACTGCCTTATTATCCTTGTACCAGCGACAATCTTCAAAACCAGACAGAGCAAACGCCTCATATTCACTGTTACACCAGCGTTCAAGTTCCTCCCCAAGCACTTTGACTTGCAGATTAGATTTTGCCATTTTTAGCTGGTTGAGCTCGTTTTCTTTAATGTTTAGCTCCCTATTGAACTTTAATTGAAGTTCGGCTTCTTTGCGCTCAAGTTCGACTTTTAAAAGTTGATCCTTGTTTTTGATTTGTTCACTTAAAATTCTAAGTTCGGCTTCCTTTTCACGTAACTTTTCTTTTTCGCTAGCTTTAAGCCGGGCAATTTCACTTTCGAGCTTCAAAAGTTGTTTTTCCTTATCATTAACCAATTTATCGTATTCACTTTTAAGGTTACTTTTCTCATTGTCAATTAAAAGTTGTTGCCGTTCATTGAGCTTCGTTAACTCTGCGTTAAGATGATCAATTTGTTTTTCTTTTTCGCCGAGAATCAGATTGATTTCTCGTTCTTTTTTATTTCTTTCTTCTAATACCGCGATATCTTTTTGATCTTTAATCGAGTCGTTTAGTTGAACAATTTGCTGACTAAGTTTTTGCTTTTCTTGTTCAAGAGTAGAACGTTGTTGGTTGAACGCTTCCATTTGTTTGCTTAATGCCAAACTTCTGAGACTAGCCTGATGCTCAATTTCTTTATCAAGCATTTGTCGATAGATTTCGTCTTTTTGCTCTTTAATAGCTTCAAAAATAAGTGATGTGTCAACCGATTCTAGTTCACGTAAATCAACGACATCACCCTTCTTTGCATCTTCCTCAAGTCTTAGGGTTGAGGGTGTGAGGATACTTACTCTAATTTTTGCCATCATTAACTCCTTTGTTATTACTAATATTTTTGTTTATCGGCTATTACGCCACGAACGCCTCCCCGGGGGTCACTAGTATCACCGCGGTAGCGGGGGATTAAATGGAGATGAAAATGCAAGATAGTTTGGCCTGCTTCGCGGCCATTATTAATCCCAATGTTATACCCATCAGGACTAAACTCTTCGTCTAGATAAACTTTCATTTGCGAAATTAAACGGTCAAGATCGACTTTTTCCTCGTCACGGAGCGAAAAATAATCTTCAACATGACGTTTTGAAACTATGAGGATATGACCCTTTGTTACAGGATAGCGATCAAAAATCACATAAAATGAGGAATTTTCTTTAATAAATTTTTTCTGTTCAACAGCTAGTTGACAAAATATACACATTACTTATCCTTTTTATACTCATGATATTTATGCGATTTACCCCGTGCCTTTTCAATCGGATATTTTATGGCATTCTTGGCAATTTTATTTTTTAAAATCTCACTGATATCCAAGTTATAATGATCGGCAATCATCAGCGTATAACTTAAAACATCAGCTAGTTCATCTTTTAAATCATCAAGCGATTTGACCTCTTCGCTCCATTGAAATAACTCTAGTAGCTCTCCTGCTTCAATCACAAGCGATTTAGCAAGATTACTAGGTGTATGAAACTGTTCCCAATCACGGTCGGCATTAAATTTTCTAATTATTTCGATTATTTCTTGCATATATTTACCTATTTTCTTTGTTTAACTATTTACAATCGAGAAGACTTCACTAACAAGCCGGAAGATATACGAAACTTTAAGCTTATCTAATTGATAGAAATTGCGCTTGCTTGCTTTTTTAATAACAACACTATTTTCATCGAGTGTTTCAATAATCGTCGCTACAAGTTTCTCCGCAAGGAGAGCTTTTTCTAAACTAATAATTTTAAGACTACCAATCACCTCATAGGCAAGCGGAGTGTTGATGGAAATTGTCCTAAGCTTCTTTTTTAAATCTTTGGCATGGCCAACTAGCACCCAACTCGGCATTGCTTCATTACTAGCGATGAACACGTGATAGCTAGTATTATCAATTTCACTTTTAGGTAATGCTTTATTTAGAAGACGATAAACTCCCCGATATTGAAATTCTAGCAGGCCGCGTTCACGAAGATGGACCAGTGTCTTTCTTAGTTGTGAGCGAATGCTGAAATTATGTGGATAAAACGACTGAAAATAGTCTTCATAATTATATAGTTCAGTGAGAAAAAACGATTCTTCCCTAAACTTTTCGCGAATAATAATATAGACAATCTCATCCCAGCCAGTAAGTTTTGGACGCATAATTCTCCCTCCTACTATATATTAATATCTCTAACAAAACAGGCCCGTTTTTTATGCTGAATAAATTCGAGTTTTTTCCATAGGTTTTGCACATTTAGATTATCTTCAAGTTGGGGGCCAGTTTCCGCATATTCAATTCCATCCTCAATTGCATGAGCAATTGCTTCACCAAGGACCAAATTAATAATCCCACTATTTTTTAATTCAGGTTCAATTGCAATTAGTAAGAGGTCAAGCTGCTTAGACTTCTTGAGAGCGCGAAGAAAGCGAATAAATCCAAACGGATATAATCTTCCCCTTATTTTTTTAAGAGCGAAAACAGGTGAAGGAATCGAGATACCAAAGGCCACAACTTTATCATTCATATCAACGATAATATTAGTATAGCGAAGATTAAGTAAGGGCATATATTGCTTAGCAAGGAGATTCATGAGACTTTCACTCATTGGTACATAACCATAAAGATGATCATAAGCCTTATTTACAAGTGACAAAACTTGAACAATATATGGTTTTAAGCGACGTTTATTCTTCAACCTAAGAATTTTAACTTGATATTTATTGCTAATATAATCCTGAAGTTTAACAAAACGTTGATCAAGCTTTTTAGGGACAATAATCCGGTGTTCAACCCACTTAGCATCCTCGACAAAACCTAATTTTAATAAATGTTGGTGATAGTAAGGAAAATGATAAAATGTTGCAAACATATTTCCATATTCAAAGCCCTCAATAAGTAGCCCTTCCTTGTCCTGATCACTATATCCTAGTGGTCCAACGATTTCTTCCATCCCCGCTTGTTGACCCCACGAAGCAACTGCACTAATTAATTTCCTCGTAACTTCGAGATTATCAATCATATCGATGCGATTAAATCTTACACGCTTTTGCTGATATTTTTTATTAGCAAAATGGGAGATAATTCCACATATTCGACCAACAATTTTATTATCCTCATAGGCTAAAAATAGTTTAAAATCACACCAGGCTGAGGCAGGATTTTTACTTGGTGTAAGGTTGGCAATTTCATCCTCGAAAATATATGGGCTAAACTCCTCAACGCCTTTAAAAAGTTCAACAGGAAATTGGATAAACTTTTTTAAATCTTTTTTGCTCACTACTGGCCGAATTGTGATCATGATAGTGTCCCCTATTGGTAAATATATAGTCATTTTACCATTTAAAATTATGAAAAAACATCTTTTAGTCAACCGACTAATGATTTGGCTTTTATCGTAATAATCTTACTAGTAATTACTTTTTTTAGATTGATATATAATAAAAGACCCCGTGAAAAACATCGGAAACACTAAAAGAGTTATAAATAATATTGATTTCGAAGATTGTTGACTAAAAGTGTCACGCCGATTTGGACTGGTACTCGAAAATATAAAGTCGTCAAAGTGATATCCTTCAATAATAATATTATAGCGAGCGTGAAGGTCAGAATATGAAGTAGCTACTATTACTCTAGCCTCATCAACCATCGCTCTATATTCATTCTTGAGTTGCGACCATGTTGAACTTTGCACATCTTCTATTAGACACTCTTGATGAGTGAGACGAAGAAAATATTCTTGATAAGCACTCGCTTGATCTTCGGCAGTAAATAACAAACTTTCTCCTTGTTCATAATTAATCGTAATACTAGCCTGTAAGTTTCTGTTGGTAATATCTATCCTAAAGTAAGACATTCCACTTGGCGCATTTACTAGTGTCGATTGGCCAGCAGTAGAGGAAGTGATTGTTTCCGTAATAGTCCCTATCGCGCTAGAGAAGACACTACTATTAAATCTTACCGTTTGCACTGAACTAGGACTACCACCACTAGCATAGTCAAAGCGAATTGATTTTATTGTTCCAAGACTATTTTTATTTTGAAAATGACCACCATCATAAATCATGAATTTTCCGTCTAAATTACGTAAACCACTGCCACTGAATTCATTTTCACCGATAAAAACACTTGAATAAGGCGTTCCACTTGAAGTCGAAATAGCGGGTGTAAAACTTGTCCCTGTGATGGTTAAATCATGATTAGTAAGTTCTCCACTTCCTTGTAAAGCACCAATATTTGTTACGTTTATATCAACACTGTCAATTTGATTTAAATATTGAAACACTAGAGTTGATGATCCTAATAAACTAGTGTTTCCACTAATAAGTGTCAGATCATTTCCATCTAAATTTGTTATATCACCACTACTTGCCCGGTAAGTAGCACTCAAGTTATCGAGGTCAATTGCTTGTTTAAAAGTATAGTTAGTTCTGAAAATACTTGTGTTAAGTATAAGTTCTTCTTCATAAACAATTGGGTCGCTAACTAAAATAGTTACACTATCGCTATAACCTCCATCAAGGGTGGTTACGACAATATTAGTTGTTCCAGCACTTAGGGCACTAACTAGCCCACTACTTGATACTTGGGCCACCGTGGGATTTGAACTAGTGAATGACACATTCTTATTGTCCGCATCAATTGGTAACACTTCGTAGCCAAGTTGGAAGACCTCGCCGGTAACTAAACTAGAGGTTATCGCAGTAAAATTAACATCGTTCACACTGATAGGAGCGACAACTTGCTCTTGAAAGTCAATATCAACATCACAAATGTAAATACTATTTGTTGTGGTCTCTACTTCAATTTGGATGTACCCACTTGTAAGACCAATAGGTACAAACGGACTTGTATCTCGCTTGCTCGTGCCTCCACTTGTCGTCGGAGAAAATGAACCAATTAGTGTCCGATTATTTGTATTACCAGCATCGCTTAATGAATATACTTTTATATTACCAGCCCCGTTACTTGCATTAGTTGCGTATCCAATAGTAATTGCTTGGATATTATTAAATGAACGTGGTGATATCGCACTAGCGCCACTTGCACCAGTCGTTACTTGGACCCCACTATTTGAATATCCAAATCCATCTTTTATACTCGTCCAACTCGTTGTCGTGGTTGCCCAAGATTTACTTGTAAAAGTGTAAGTCAGTTGCTCATCGACATAGTTGCCGACGGTAATAGTTAGACTATCACTAGCACTACCTTGCTTAGCTTCGGCGGTAATTATCGTCGTACCTGCAGCTAGAGCATTTACTTGTCCGCTGGCATTTATAGTTGCCACGGCGGTATCGCTACTTGAAAAATCAATATCACCTAGTGTGGCGTTGGTTGGACTAAGATCGACACTTAATGTTTTACTAGCACCAACACCAAGACTAAAATCACCATCAGTTAGTGAGATATTTGTCACTTCGATAACGGCTCCCTGAGCGATAACATTGACCTCTATTTCATCTTCAAACATTCCATCATCAGTCAAAACACCGATTGTTGTAGTTCCAACACCCCTAGCCTCGACAAGACCTGAAGTTTCATCAACTGTCGCGACACTATCATTATTTGAAATAAAAATAACATCCTTGTTTGTGGCGTTACTTGGAGTTACATTTGCTGTTAATGTCGCGGTTTCACCCACACGAAGATTGAGACTACTTGGACTTAATTCAACGCCAGTGACCGAAACATCAGACAATAAACTGGAGAGGTCTAAGCGCCCATAACCAAAGGTTTCATCAGGACCAGGGGCCCCCATATCATAAGCACTATCCTTTAACTTTTGCTCGATTTGCGCCGGTGTGGCATAGGGGAATTTTCCCTTATAGAGTGCGGCCGCACTGGCAACAATTGGTGAAGAAAAAGATGTACCTTGCGTTTCAATATAACTAGATGAAGAACCTATATCACTAGTATAAACGCTACCAGGGGCTACAAGATCAACATTGTGGAGCCCATAATTAGAATAATGAGCAATTGTGCTACTAGAATTACGCGCTAGCGCACCGACACCGATGACGTTATTGTTACTTGCGGGGTAGGAAGGATAATCAGTCGCCTCATTACCTGCAGCAGCAATAAGTGTTACACCAGAATTATATGCGTAGTTAATCGAATCTTGGAAATATGTGCTAGTTCCTTCAAAACCTTCTTGCTCGTCACCATGACCATCGATAAAAGAATCTTCATAGGCGCCAATTGACATGTTAATTATATCGGCACCATTATCTGTGGCATATCTTATCGCCCTGTCGATTTCCGTAAAATAATAATTCACTTTTAAAATCATTAGATCAACTTCAGGGCTTACCCCGGCGGTTCCCTGAGCATTTACCAAGGCCCCGATAGTGCCAGCAACATTAGTGCCATGACCATTATCAAGCGGATCTTCAATTATACTGCGGCCATAATCGGCGACCGTTTGGATTGAAATATTTGAGTAATAATTACCTGTTTCCTCAATATATGCTGATGTATCTAAAATATTTGTTTGTGTATTATCAAAGAAATCAACATGACTTGTGTTTAACCCTGAATCGATAACCGCAACAGTTACACCTTCACCCCGATATGTGTCCAATGTCGTTCCCCGATTAAGATGGTTGAAATGAAATTGTTGACTGAAAAGTGGTTCGCCCGTTAAGTTTGAATACGAAAGTGGCTGAACTTTTGCATTAATAAAGGGGTCGGCCTCTTTATAAGAAAAGTTTAAAAATCCCACGATTAGGGGCGTAAGTATAAGTCCAAATAAAGCTAAAAATTGCTTGAGATTCTTCATATTTTTTTACCTCTACATAGTGATAGCACTAAATGAATTATAATAAAATTAATAGCTAGCACCAAATACATTAATATTGAGAAGTGAAAAAATTATAAAAAGCAGTCTAATTTACACAAAAATTAGGATACTTCTCGATTAATTCTTAGTAACGATAAATAACTTCGTGTTTGCCTTCACCATTACTTGGAATAATGTTCCCTTTTACTTGTTGCTTATCAATGTATAGTTCAGGATTTTTTAAACCTAATTTTTCTATCAATATATTGTAAGTTGAGTTTCGATAATAGCGACTAACACGAACTTTTTGTATACTATCCGGCAGTTTTGGATCAATCATTAATCCATTAAAAGTTGGGCGAATACCAAGAATATATTGGCTAACGGCGACAAGTGACCAACTAGCGGTCCCAGTCAACCATGAATTTTTGGCGCGACCAAAGTGTTTACTACTTCTTCCGGCAATTGTTTGGGAATAAACATAAGGTTCAGTTTCATGAATATCACTCTTATCTTCAATATAACTTGGGGTGAACCGTTGATAAAGGTCAAAAGCTTCTTCAATAAGTCCATGATTTGTAAGTGCAATTACATACCAAGGATTAGTATGGCAAAACACTGAGCCATTTTCCTTGTTGCCCGGAGGATATGAACTAATTTCTCCCAGTTCTAAATGATAGCGAGTATATGCGGGGTGTAATAATTCAACACCAAAGTCACTGAGTAGGTATTTAAGACCACTTTTAAGAGCTACTTTTGGATAGTCTTTGGCATTGCCAATATTAGCAATTGCACAAAATGCTTGGGGTTCAATATATATTTTTCCTTCCTCGCATTCACTACTTCCGACCTTTTTACTACTACTATCATAAGCTCGTAAGTACCACTTTCCATCCCATCCATGGTTGAGAACTGCTTGTTCGATAAGAGCAATATTTTGTTGCGTCTTCGCCACTTCTTTTTGATCTCCATAAAGATTAGCAATCTCAATATATTCATTTCCATAATAGACATACATCGCTGCAATAAATACACTTTCAGCTTTTCCATTATCAAAATTTACCGTTGTTTGGAAACTCTCACCAGGGTTCTTCGAAAAACAATTTAAGTTCAAACAATCATTCCAATCAGCGCGACCAATCAGTGGCAAACCATGTGGACCAAGATGTGTAATTATATAATTCATCGAGGCTCTTAGATGTTCAAATAATGGTTCGCTAGTTTCAGACACGTTATCATAAGCAACTTGTTCTTGTAGTATTGATAAATCACCTGTCTCTTTTATATAGGCACTGACACCGGCAACTAGCCATAGTGGATCATCATTAAAACCACTGCCAACATCGGCATTGCCGCGTTTTGTCAGCGGTTGATATTGATGATAAGTTGAACCATCTTTAGACTGGATAGCGGCAATATCTAATATACGTTCGCGAGCCCGAGAGGGAATGAGATGAACAAAACCAAGTAAATCTTGGCAGGAATCCCTAAAACCCATTCCCCGTCCGGTACCACTTTCAAAATATGATGCACTACGCGACATATTAAATGTCACCATACATTGATATTGATTCCAAATATTTACCATCCGATTAAGCTTATCATCACTAGATGAAACTTGGAGCCTTGCTAGCAAATTAGTCCAATAAGATTTAACTTCCATAAGTGCACTATCGACTGCACTTTCACTTCCATAAATATTAATTAAACGCTGAGCCTTCTCCTTATTAATAACATTAGGGGCAACAAACTTATTATCCTCATCATTTTCAACATAACCAATAAGAAAGATTAAAGTCTTCGATTGGCCTGGTTGTAACTCTATATTATAAGAATGCGAACCAATCGGAGCATTACCAGCGGCGACGCTATTATTTGATTTGCCAGTGCTTACAACTTGAGGATTAGAAAATGAATTAAATCTTCCTAAGAATGCATCACGGTCACTATCAAAGCCATGATGTTTTTCACTCATATAGAAAAAGGCAAAATGATTGCGACGTTCACGATATTCACTCTTGTGATAAATTGTGTAGTCATCTATCTCTACTTCACCAATATTTAAATTACGTTGAAAATTAGTGTTATCATCAACAGCATTCCATAATGCCCATTCGACTAGACTAAAGATAGTTAGGTTCTTTGTTACACCACTATTATTTGTAATTTCAAGACGATTGATCTCAACATTATCATTTTGGGGGATAAAAGCTGTAAGTTTGGTTGAAATAGAGTTTTTACTAGCTTCAAAAACACTATAACCAAGTCCATGGCGACACTTGTAGTCGTCTAACTTTGTTTGGGTTGGCATAAAACCAGGATTAAAAACAGTATCTTGATCCTTAATATAGTAATAACGACCGCCCATATCTAATGGAACATTATTATAACGATAGCGTGTAAGCCGGCGCAGTTTAGCATCTTGATAAAAAATATAACCACCACTTGTGTTAGAAATAAGACCATAAAATCCATTATTACCTAAATAATTAATCCAGGGTTGTGGAGTATCTGGTCGGGTTATGACATACTCTTTATTAATATCATCGAAATGGCCAAACTTCATATGAACACCGTCCTTGTTTACAAATGATCATCATCACAAAATTACGAAATCGTTTAAATGTAATTTGATTATATCACTCAAAAAAATAAATGACAATAGTGGCTTTTTTTATGTAAAAACGGTATTGGTAAATGGATATTTTAAGTTAAAAGTATCATAAAAAGGAACTTTTTCGATAAATTAAAATATTTTTTCGATTAGGTGTTGACAATAAAAAATATGGTCGCTAAAATAAAGTTACGAAAACGATTAAGTTCGCTCAAAGGATAATTATGATCAAGTTAAAGGATATTGCTGCAAAGTGTGGCGTATCCGTCGCCACTGTCAGCAAGGCTTTAAAAGACGATGCTGAAATTAGTGAAAAAACTAAGGCGCGGATTCGCAACCAAGCACAAAAAATGGGTTACATCCCCAATTCAAGTGCAAGGTTTTTAAAAACAAACCGTTCTTATAATATTGGAATTCTTTTTGTGGATGAAGCCAACTCAGGCTTAAAACATGAGTACTTCTCTTCAATACTCAATGCTTTAAAAGTTGATGCAGAATCAAAGGGTTATGATATTACATTTATTAGTGAAAGTTTAAAAAACTATAAATCTTACTATGAACACGCCCGTTATCGCAATGTCGATGGTGTTGTCATTGCCTGTGTGGATTTTAAAGACCCTGAGGTCGCTCGTCTAGTCGAAAGCGAAATTCCAACCGTGACAATCGATTATGTCTTTAACAACTCGACCGCAATTATGAGTGACAACACAACAGGAATGGAAGAACTTGTCCATCACGCATATGATCATGGTCATCATAAAATAGCTTTCATTACAGGTGAAAGTGATAAAGACGTTACAAAAAAACGGTTGGCCGGATTTTATAAGGCTTGCCGTGAACTTGGTATCGATGTTAATAAAGATTTTATCAAACATGCTCGCTACATTAAACCAGGCCCTTCTGGTCTTGCGACTCGCGAATTACTAGCTCTTCCTTATGAAGAAAGACCAACTTGTATTTTATATCCAGATGACTATGCAATTCTTGCAGGACTGACCGAGATCGAAAAACATGGTTTAGTTGTTGGTCGTGATATATCTGTTGCTGGTTATGACGGTACGCTTATCTCCCGCTTGCTAAGACCCGTGTTGACCACTTATCAACAAAACACTGAAGAAATTGGCCGACTCGCATCTGAAAAGATTATTTCAATTATCGAAAATCCCAATGTGTTTGTCCCCGAGCAAATTCTTGTAAGAGGAAAACTACAACTTGGATCGACAATAACCGACTTTAATGATGTCACTGTGACATCAAAAAATAGTGCAACTTTTATGAAAGGAGAATAAAATGCACAATAAAACAATTAAAATCCTCGCTTTAGCGCTACCTTTAGTGGCCTTAGCAGGTTGTGGTGGAACAAGTGATTCCACTCCAGTCG
>CAYZOC010000017.1:15591-20408 GCA_964480275.1 uncultured Staphylococcaceae bacterium
CGGTAATGTTCTTAACATTCGTGCTTGGAATGATGAGTTCCAAGGTCGTTTTAGAAACTATTACCCAGACTACGTCTCCACCAACACAGCTGGTGATGAAGACACACTTACTGATGGAACCATTGTTAAATGGACGATCGTCGCTAATGAGGGCAACGCCTATCAAAACGCACTTGATGGTGCGCTAGAAAACCGCGCTTCTCAACCAGCAGATCAACGTGTTGACATGTTCCTAATGGAAGCCGACTATGCGCTTAAGTACGTTGAAAGTGAAGATACTATGGACATTAGTGAACTTGGTATCACAACCGCCAACCTATCCGACCAATATCAATATACCAAGGACATCGTCACAGATTCTGAAGGTAAAATTAAAGGTTCAAGTTGGCAAGCCACGCCTGGACTATTCGCTTATCGTCGCGATATGGCTGAAGCTGTTCTTGGTGATGACGATCCTGATTTCGTTCAAACCAAACTAGCTGACTGGGATAAGTTTGATACTGTTGCCGCTGATATGAAAGACGCTGGCCACTATATGTTATCTGGTTTCGATGATGCCTATCGGACATTCTCAAACAATGTTGAAGCTCCTTGGGTTGATGCTAATAAGAAAATTGTTATCGATGATAGCATTCTATCTTGGATTGAACAAACCAAAACTTACACTGACGAAGAATATAATAATCAAACATCATTATGGAGTCCAGAATGGACAACCGACCAAGGACCAGAAGGAAACGTATTTGGCTTCTTCTATTCAACTTGGGGCATTAACTTTACTCTTCTTGGCAATGCACTCGAAGATAAAGATGGCGAAAAAGAAGTTGGTAATGGTGACTTTGGTAACTGGGCCGTTGTTAAAGGACCAGCCTCATACTATTGGGGTGGAACTTGGTTGGCGGCCGTTGAGGGAACAGATAATGCCGCTTTAGTTAAAGACATTATGCTAAAACTCACAATGGACAAAGATATTATGAAACAAATCACTCTTGATACTGAAGATTTTACAAATACAGTATCTGGGATGACAGAAATCGCTAACGATGATAGTTATGGTAGTGCCTTCTTAGGTGGCCAAAACCATATTAAATTATTCGTCGAAAGTGCACAAAATATCGATATGAGTAATATTTCTCCTTACGATCAAGGTTTAAATGAAGGTATCCAATCTGCATTCCGTGATTATTTCTTAGGAACAATCACTGAAGCTCAAGCATGGGAAAACTTCTATACCGCTGCGTTAGATAAATATCCTGCACTCGAAAGATAATAGAAATTTCATAGAAATGACGCGGTTCTCCCTAGATTCTAGGGAGACCGTTGTCGCTTTAGAGGAAGTTATATGAATGTTAAGAAATCAAAGCATGTAAAGCATAATATGTATGCAAAATGGGGTTATATCTTTATTGCTCCATTCTTTATTGTTTTTGCTTTATTTACTTTAGTTCCTTTATTCTCAACTTTTTACTACTCGTTTTTTGAATATTATCGCGATTTAAATCGTTGGATTGGCCCAAATTTTATTGGCTTTGCAAACTATATTAAAATCTTCAATGATGCGCGGTTCTTTTCCTATTTAGGTAACACCGCAGTCATCTGGATAATTGGTTTTGTGCCGCAAATCAGCATTTCGCTACTTCTTGCTATATGGTTTACAGATATCCGCTTAAAAATTAAGGGTATGCGTTTTTGGAAAACAATTATATATATGCCAAATCTAGTAATGGCTAGTGCTTTTGGCATGTTGTTCCTCCAACTATTCGGGGCTAATGGTCCAATTTTAGAACTGCTTTTTTCGATTAAAGCAATTCCTGAACGATTTACAATCGATCAAAGTGTATGGGGAACTAGAGCCGTTATTGCTTTTATAAATTTCTTAATGTGGTTTGGTAATACGACACTATTGCTAATGGCCGGTGTGATGGGGATCGACGGTGAAGTGTATGAAGCTGCTAAAGTTGATGGCAGTGGTAGTATTCGAACATTTTTCCAAATCACAATGCCACTACTAATGCCAATATTTATCTACGTTTTTATTACATCGATGATTGGGGGAATTCAGCTATTTGATGTTGCCCACATCTTTACCGCCCAATCAGGGCGACCAAATGATACAGCGATGACAATGATGATGTGGCTTAACCGCTTTATCTCACGTTCACGTAACTATGGGATGAGTGGTGCGCTTTCGACAATCTTATTTATTATCACGCTAATTCTTAGTTCAATGGTGTTCCGTCACTTGCTACCAAAGGCAAAAAGTGATAGTAAAAGAGCCAAGAAACGAATTGAAAAATTAGGTCGTAAATATGTAGTCACCAAGAAAGTTGTGGAGGTCGAGCAAAATGACTGAAATAATATCAACACGAAAACCAAAAGATCGCAGTGTCAAAACGATGCTTTTAGTCAAACGTATTTTAGTTTACGCCGTCCTAGGCTTTATCACACTTTTATGTATTGCACCCTTCTATATTCTCATCATTAATGCCAGCCGTCCGCATCTAGAAATCCAACAAGGCTTCTCGTTTGTTCCTGGTAATTATTTCTTTAAGAATTTTATGAATATGTTTAGCTACTCGCATATTCAAATCGGTCGGGCCCTTGGTAACTCACTATTTATCTCAGTTCTCTCATCAATTCTTACAACTTATTTTTCGGCTTTAACAGCATTTGCCATTTTTATGTACCGCTTTAAGGGTAAAACATTTGCCTTTATGTTTATTCTCTTCGTAATGATGATACCAACACAAGTTAGTGCCCTTGGTCTAGTTACTATCGCTTATAGAATTAATATGATTAATTCATTTATTCCAATAATAGTCCCAGCGATTGCCTCGCCTGTTACTTTCTTTTATATCAAGCAATATATGGAAAGTGTCTTAAACAAAGAAATTATTGAATCAGCGCGGGTTGCCGGGGCAAGTGAGATAAGGATTTTCCATCAAATAGTATTACCGATAATGAAGCCGGCGCTTGCCGTTCAATTTATCTTTGCCTTTGTTTCAAGTTGGAATAATCTTTTTACACCATCACTACTATTGACTGATGCAAAATATCAAACAATTCCAATCATATTTACACTGCTTCGTAGTAGTGATCCGATTACATTTGATACCGGTGTTGTTTATATGATAATCACAATTGCGATTATTCCTCTTCTGATTATTTACTTTATTCTATCTAAACTTATTATTGGTGGTCTAACCGCTGGTAGTGTTAAAGGCTAGCTATGGATAAGTTTATTTGGGGAACGGCAACTTCTTCATTTCAAATTGAAGGGGGTCATGATCTCGATGGTCGCACCGCTTCAATATGGGATCACTATACGCTTAAAACTGGGAAGATCAGAAATGATGATGATGGCCGAAGAGGAATTGACCACTATCATATGTATAACGAGGATCTCAAGTATTTACAAAAACTTGGGGTAAGCGCGTACCGTTTTTCTCTTTCATGGAGTCGAATAATTCCTAACATTGATGGAAAAGTAAACACTAAAGGACTAGATTTTTATGACAAGATATTAGACCGTCTTGAAGAGATGAATATCACGCCCTTTGTTACACTCTACCACTGGGATTTACCACAATATTTACAAGAAATTGGTGGGTGGGAAAATCGAAAAACAGCAGAAGCATTCCAACATTTTACTCGGATAGTTGTCACTCACTTCCAAAATAGAGTAAACAACTATATCACAATCAATGAACCCCAATGTATTATCAATCTTGGTCATCGAACACTTGAACATGCTCCCGGTATTCACTTCAATGAGAAGCGCAGTGTTCGCGCCATTCATAATCTTCTTTACGCACATGGTCTTAGTGTCAAAGTTATTCGTGAAATAAATAAGTTGGCCAAAGTGGGCTTTGCGCCAACTGCAACAAGTGCGATTCCCTTAACTAGCTCCAAACAAGATTTAGAAGCAGCGCGGATTAGTTTCTTCACACTTAATTATGGTTCTTTTGATGGCGTTACGCTTTATAGCGACCCTGTATTTCTTGGCAATTATCCTCGTGAATATCTTAATTATTACGAAGAATTTTTACCCGTTACTTACAAGGAAGATTTAAAAATCATCAGCAGTCCACTTGATTATTGCTTTCAAAATTTTTACACAGGCTACTATGTGCGCGCGCTTGCAAATGGTCAACCCTTAAAAGTTGCTTACAGTAAAGAAAACACAAGAGAGACAATGCCTTGGTTATATAAAGTACCAGCTGCCTTATATTATGGCCCAAAATTTCTTTATGAACGCTATAAAAAACCAATACTTATCACGGAAAATGGTGTAGCAGTTAATGATGTAGTTAGTTTAGAAAAAAGTCATGATCGGCTAGTTGAAACAATAACTATTAAAGATAGCAAACGCATTGATTACTATCAAAGCTATATAAGTGAACTATTACGCGCCAAACAGGATGGTGTTGACATTGCCGGATACTTTGCCTGGTCATTATTTGATAATTTTGAATGGGCATATGGGTTCACTGCCCGCTTTGGTCTAGTTTATATAGATTATAAAGACCTAAAACGTTATCCAAAAGACTCATTTTACTTTTATAAAAAACTTATCGAAGAACATCAAGATATCTAAAAAGAAAAAGACCATTTGGTCTTTTTTTTATTCTTGACCGTATCCAAGTTGATATGCCTGGAGATTAAGCGGTATTAAATCTTTTTTCTCCTCACCAAAATAGTGATTTAATCCATGTTCTAAATCTGATAGAGTAAAAAGGTTTAAATCTTTAAGATAACGACCCATCATCACAATCATATTTACGTTTAAGTGCAGCTTTTATTCCATAAAAACTACC